>NZ_WWIC01000084.1:0-154039 GCF_009872555.1 Streptomyces sp. SID5643 | reverse complement strand
GGCCGGTCGGGGGGCGGGCTCCTGAGGGGCGGGTACCTGAGGGGCGGGCTCCTCAGGGGCGGGGTTCTCTGCGGGGGACGGTCCGGGGCCGTCCGTGGAAGAGGAACCGGCGACTCCACCGGGAGAGGCCTCCGGGACCCCCCGGGGGGACCCGTCGGATCCGGCCGCCTCCGGCCGGGCCGAGGCTCCCCCAGCCGGGGCCGGGGCCGGGGCCGGGGCCGGGGCCGGGGCCGACACGACGGATGCCAGCTCGGGGATGCGGCGGCACAGTTCCCCGAGCGGATCACCCCCCGGTACGAGCTGCACGACGTTCCGCACCCGACCGCTGCCGTCGCCGTCGTCCCCGCCCCGCGCACCGCCCCGCGCACCGCCCCGCAGGGCCGGCACCAGACCGGCGTTCAGCAGCGAGGACTTCCCCGCCCCCGACGCGCCCACGAGCATCACCAGGCCGCCCGTCTCCGCGGCGGCCCCGAGCTGGGTGACGAGCGCGTCCGTGCTCCGCTCCCGGCCGAAGAACCACCGGGCGTCCTCCCGGCGGTAGGAGGCCAGCCCGCGGTACGGGCACACTCCGCCGGGCGCGGACGCGGCCCCCTCCACGGACCGTTCCTCGGCCGCGGACGCCGCGGGGCGCTCGCCGACCGGGTCGGCCACCGCGCGTTCCCAGAGCCGCTGCCACTGACCGAGGTCGTACAGGCCGGGGGAGACCGGCGTGGGCCGCGAGCGCCGCGCCTCGGGAATCAGCACCTGGAGCACGGCCGCGAGAGCGGGGAACTGGGCCGGTACGTTCCGGGCCCGCCGCCAGTCGCTGATGCGCTGGGCGGACACCCGCACGGGCCGCCCGCGTTCGTCGACCCGCTGGAGCCGGACGACTGCTTCGGACACCCGTTTGAGAGGAGGGTTGCCGGCTTCCTTGTACAGCAGTGCGAGGCGTTCCGCGAAGGCGGTGCGTGCCCCCGAGTCGGAACTCAAGGTCTCAGCTCCTTACTTGCCACGCCTGGACGTCCGGACCGGAAAGCTCACTTTATATGGCTGACCTGCGGTAATACCGTCCGCTGGACGCCGGAACCTCCTCCCCGGTGGCCGAAAATGGCAGGATCCGGACGCACCAGCGGGCTCATCCGGTCAGCTGCCGTCCGAGCCGGACGAGGACAGCCCCACCGTTCGGTACCGGTCCCCACGAGGGGAGGGACCGGTGCCGGACGACGTGGTGATCCTCCCCGGCGGACCCCACCCCGCAACCCCGGCGGGCCGTCCGGTTCACTCCCGGCCGCCGGCACTCCGAACCCTGGATAACTGACGACCCGTCAGTTATGGTCGCCCTGCCGTACCGCATCGGAGCGATGTGCAGGGGTGAGCGCAGTGGAGTCACGTCCCGAGAGCCCACAGCCGCAGGGTGCTCCGCGCTGGGTCGCGATGTTCTACCGGCCGGCCGCGGGTTCCTGGCGTACGGCAGCGCAGTCGCCCCACCGCTCCCCCGTGCTGTACGCCCTCGGCGAGATGACCCGGGCCGTGCGGGCCCGGGGCGACGAGGTGACGGTGGCCCTGTGGGGGCCGAAGGACGGCGCGTGGCACCGGTACGACGCCCCGCAGCCGCGGACCGCCCCTCACCGGCCGGATCCTGGGCCCTCCCCCGGCGAACCGGCCACCCTGGCCGAGCGGATGACCGGCCGCCGTCATCAAGTCCTCATGGCCGGCCTGACCAACGCGGGCCTCCACGACCTCTCCCCCGACGACGACACGACCGTCCAGACCTTGGCCGAACGGCTCGACGAGGCCGCCGTACGCCGGGTCGCGCACTGGCTGACGACCGCCGGGGGCACGCGGTAGCCGGGCCGGTTCAGCCGACGGCGCGCTGGGCAGGCAGACTCCCGACGGCCACCGGCTCCCGATGCCGTCAGGAGGGGGACAAAGCGGTATGAAGGTCTTCGTCGACCGCGATCTCTGCTACGGCTCGGCCGAGTGCGCCCACCGGGCTCCGGCCGTCTTCGAGTTCGTCGACGGCTTCGGGGTCGTCCGCCCGGGCCGCGAACAGACGGCCGAGGACCCGGAGGTCCTGGAGGCGGTGGAGAAGTGCCCGAGCCAGGCGATCGGCACCACCGGCTCGGCGCAGGCGCCGCCGGACGTGCCGGACCTGCCGGACCCGCGTTAGGGCGGGACGATGCCGTCGCCGAGCGTCCTCGCGGTCTTCGCCCACCCCGATGACGAGTCGCTGTCGGCGGGCGGCATCCTCGCCCGCCACGCCGGCGCAGGAGCGCGCACGGCCGTCGTCACGCCGACCTGGTCGGCGGACACCCCGCGCGCCGCCGAACTGGCCGAGGCGCTCCGCATCCTGGGCGCCGGCCCGCCCCGCATGCTGGGCTACGCCGACTCCCGCGTCCCGCGCTCGGCCCCGGGCAGACCACGCTGGTGCGACGCCCCGCTGGACGAGGCGGTGGGGGAACTGGTCGCGCACCTCCGCGACGTCCGCCCGGAGATCGTCGTCACCCACGACGCCTACGGCGGCCTGACCGGCCATGAGGACCACGTGCACACCCACCGGGTGACCACGCTCGCGGTCCACGCCGCCGGTCTGGAACGCCTCTTTCCGGAAGCCGGGGAACCCTGGCAGCCGAGCACCCTGTACCTGGCCACCCACCCGCACTCGGCCCTGCGGGCGTGGGGCGGGGACTGGGCCCCCACGGGCAAGGCGATGCGCACGGTCCCCGACGAACGCGTCTCCGCCACGGTCGACGTCACCCCCTGGCTGGACCGGAAGATCGCCGCGGTCCTGGCCCACCGCACGGAAGTGGCACGGGGAGCCGCGCCGGGCCTGATCGCCGCCCTCTCCGCGCCGGAGCGGGAACGGCTGCTCGGCACGGAGTGGTACACCTGCCACGACCTGACTCCGACGGCGCCTCCACCGCCGGAGTGATCCTGGTGCTCAGTCGTCCCCCGGCGGACCACCCAGCTCCAGGACGAGGTGATAGCCGCCGGCCAGGTCGACACCGGTCCGCTCGCGGAGCAGCTTGACGGCGGCGATCTGCTGGTCGTCATCGAGCAGAGCGGTCAGCTCCGCGACCAGCCCGGCATCCAGCCGGCGCAGCGCGGCCAGCCCCTCGGCGCTGCTCGTGGGCAACACCCGCCCCTCGGCGAGCAGTTCCACGGCCTCCCGGGCCGGCCCGCGCTTGAGCCAGGAGCCCCTGCGCAACCGCCGCACGGCCTTGCCCGTACGCCCGTCCGCGGCCAGCGCCCTGGCCTCGTCCTGGGCCTCCCGCCCGACGGGGGTGATGAGGGCGGCCGTACGCGCCTTGGTGTTCGTCATGGCACTCCTGCGTCGTGGGGTCTCCAGGCTGAAGACGGTACGGAGCCGGTCACCGTTGCCCCGTGCGGAGGGGGTACCCCTCCTCGCGGGCTGCCCGTTTCCGCTCCGCCGACCTACGCGCCGGGGGTCACGGGCACGAACACACGACGACGGCCCCGACAGCTCACAGGTCAGGGGCCGTTCTCACTGCCCACCAAGCGGAGGCGGTGGGATGTGGACCCACGGTGACATCGCATCTGCCGCACCGCATTCGCGGACGAGGGCCGCCCCGTCGAGATCAACGAGATGACCAGACGGGATGGGAGCCGGGGAGAGTGGTGGGCTCGGGCTTCGGCGAAGCCGAACGTCGTAACGAAGGCGAAAGCCCGAAGCAGGTCAATTGTTGTCGGCCGAGATGTCCGAGCGCATGGCACCTCTGGTCTCCAGACGCAGTTCCAGGTACCTGCGTGTCAGTTCCTCAAGTTCATCGCTGTCAAGGCGCGCCCCCGCGCTCACGGCGTCGCGCATCATTCGCACGGCCCGACTGCATTCCTCAGCCGGGCGAACGACGGAGGGCGGCGCGAGAAGCTCCAACTCATGGCGTGAGGCGTAGCAGTGGGTGTAGGCCGACCGTGTCAGCCGGTACCGCTCGCCCGCATCGAGGCCAGGCGTGGCAGCAATGTTCCGCAGATCGCTGCCAGCTTGAGCATGAGCCGCGAGAAACCTTGAGTAGAGCTCCCGCCGTGTCCTATCCCACTCAGACACCGATTCTCGCCGCGCTCTTCGGTGCTCCACGAGAAGTGCCGATCCCAGAGCAATCACGCCACCAGCAAGTGTTGCAAGTAGTGATATCCAGGCCACTTCGGAACGGTACAAGCGTCGGACACGGGGGCCCAGTGGGCGTGCCGCAGCCGTGCCCGATACAGCGGTAAGCCACGGGAAACACCGGGCAGTCGCGCAGCCCCGGCATGAGAACGGCCCCCGACCAATCATCCAGGTCAGGGGCCGTTCTCACTGCTCTCAGCGCGGAGGCGGTGGGATTTGAACCCACGGTGACATCGCTGCCACGACGGTTTTCAAGACCGTTCCCTTCGGCCGCTCGGGCACGCCTCCCCGCGCCGGCCGTGATCGGCGGCGCGGGGACAAGGGTAACGGGTCGGTGCGGGCGGGTGGGGGTCAGTTGTCGCCGACGCGGGATCCCAGGGTGACCTCGGCCGTACGCTGCTTGCCGTCGCGCTCGTAGGTGATCGTGACCTTGTCGCCGGGCTGGTGGGTCCAGATCTCGCCGATCAGGGTGGGGCCGGAGTCGATGACCCGGTCGTCGAGCTTGATGATGACGTCGCCCGGCTTGAGGCCCGCCTTCGCGGCCGGGCCGCCCGGCTCGACCGGTGCCGCGCCGCCCGCGCCCTGGTCGGTGATCTGCGCGCCGTCGGAGCTGTCGTCCAGGGAGACGGACGCGCCGATCTTCGCGTACACCGGCTTGCCGTTCTTGATCAGCTCCTGGGCGACGTACTTGGCCTGGTTGATCGGGATGGCGAAGCCCAGGCCGATCGAGCCCGACTGCCCCGTGCCGAAGCCGCCGTTGCCGGTGGACTGGATCGCGGAGTTGATGCCGATGACGTTGCCCCGCGCGTCCAGCAGCGGCCCGCCGGAGTTGCCCGGGTTGATCGAGGCGTCGGTCTGCAGGGCGCTCATGTACGACGCCTGGCTGCCGCTGCCGTCGCTGGAGGCAACCGGGCGGTTCTTGGCGCTGATGATGCCCGTCGTCACCGTGTCGGACAGGCCGAACGGGGCGCCGATCGCGATGGTCGAGTCGCCGACGGCCACCTTGTCCGAGTCGCCGAGGGTGAGCGGCTTCAGGTCGGAGGGGGCGTTCTTGAGCTTGATGACCGCCACGTCGTAGCCCTGCGCGTGACCGACCACCTCGGCGTCGTACTTCTTGCCGGTCGGGAAGGTCGCCGTGAGCTTGCCGCCGTCCACGGCGTCCGCCACCACGTGGTTGTTCGTGACGATGTGACCCTGCTTGTCGAAGACGAAGCCCGTGCCGGTACCGCCCTCGCCGCTGGTGCTCTCGGCCTCGATCGTGACCGTGCTGGGCAGCGCCTTCGCGGCGACGCCCGCGGTCGTGCCCGGGTCGCGCTTGACGTCGCCGCCGTTCGCTGAGGCCGAGACCGTGGTGGAGCCCGTGCTCTCGTCGTTGTCCTTCGCCAGCACGTAGCCGAGCCCACCGCCCAGGCCGCCCGCGACCAGCGCGGCCACCAGGAGCGCGGCGACCAGACCACCGCGTCCACGGCCCGACTTCGGCGCCGGCTGCTGGTACGACGAACCCCAGCCGCCCGGACCGGACCCGGAACCGCCGTCGCCGTAGGGGGCGGTCGGCGGCGGGGGCGGGGGCCAGGACGGGTCGGGGGCGGAGGAGGAGGCGCCGGGGTGGCCTTCGCCGCCGGATGCGCCCGGCCCCTGAGGGGCCTGCCCCTGGGCGTCCTGCCCGTACGGCCCCTGGGGAGCCTGTGCCTGGGGCGCCGGAGCAGCGGGAGCGTCCACCGGCACGGGGGGTGCGGACGGGGCGGGGGGTACCGCGGTGCCCTCGTTCTCGGTGCTCACAGCTTCTCTCCTAGATCCACGGCTGTTGTCCGGGTCGGGTCACGCTGTTTCACGCCGGTCGACGGGTCCGGCGCGATGCAGCTGTGCTTGTCCCTTTGTATGCCGTCAGCTTTTCCCACCGGCCGTCAGAGCACCATAAGCGGTGGCTGTGCGTCCGGGGCCATTCTTTATATAGGTCATTACCGGCGAAAAGGATGCAATCCCAGTGCCTCCGTCCGGACCTGCACATCCGTCGAGTCCGTCCGACCGGACGCCTACCCGCACTCGGTGGCACCATGACGCGGTGACCCACGCACGACAGCACGTCATTCAAGTCGTCGCCCACCGCGGAGCCTCCGAGGACGCCCCGGAACACACCCTGGCCGCGTACACCAAGGCGATCGAGGACGGCGCGGACGCCCTCGAATGCGATGTGCGCCTCACCGCCGACGGCCACCTGGTGTGCGTACACGACCGCCGGATCAACCGTACGTCCAACGGCCGCGGAGCGGTCTCCGCGCTGGAGCTCGCCGACCTCGCCGCCCTGGACTTCGGCTCCTGGAAGAGGGGCGAGGCCTGGAAGGGGCGCGACGAGGAACCCGACTGGGAGCACCGTCCGGAGGACCGCGAGGCGACCTCCGTCCTCACCCTGGAGCGACTGCTGGAACTCGTCGCCGACGCCGGGCGCCGCGTGGAACTGGCCATCGAGACCAAGCACCCCACCCGCTGGGCGGGACAGGTGGAGGACCGGCTGCTGGTCCTGCTGAAGCGGTTCGGCCTCGATGCCCCGGCCTCCGCGGAGGAGTCACAGGTGCGGGTCATGAGCTTCTCGGCCCGTTCGCTGCACCGCGTGCGTGCCGCCTCACCGACCCTCCCGACGGTCTATCTGACGCAGTTCCTCTCACCCCGGCTGCGCGACGGACGGCTGCCCCCGGGCGTGCGGATCGCGGGCCCCTCCATCCGGATCGTGCGCAACCACCCCCTGTACATCGAGCGCCTGAAGCAGTCCGGGCACCGGGTGCACGTGTGGACCGTGAACGAGCCCGCGGACGTGGACCACTGCGTCGGGCTGGGCGTCGACGCCATCATCACCAACCGCCCGCGCGCGGTGCTGGACCAGCTCGGCCGCTGACGCACGGCATCGACCCGGCGTAGGTGTCGCCAACCTCTCAAGTCACACCAGACCCACGCACACCTCTTGACCCCGTCCCCCGCCGGACGGGATCCTCCCTTCTCGGCCAATACGACGGTTTCCAGCCATGCGATTACAGGGAGTGCTCCGGCGCGTTCGATCCGTGTTCGGTCGTGGTGAATGCGTCATGGGACGTGGGTTGGCCGGTTTCCGGTACAGGCCAATGGGGCATCCACACCGTGGCGTGGGGCGAAGGAGGTCTCGGGGGTGGCGTTGGTGGTGGCACAGGAGGTGCCCACGTCGTCGAGCATGGCCGTACCCCATGGCCCTGCGGGCGTGGGGGAAGCGCGACACCGGATGCGTACGCAGTTGCGCGGAGGCGGAGTCGCGGAATCGGTCATCGACGACGCCGTACTGATCCTTTCCGAACTCTTGAGCAACGCGTGCAAACACGGCAGGCCCCTGGGGGACGCGCTGTCCGGTGACGGAGACGTCCGCGCCGCCTGGCGCGTGGACCCGGCCGGCCGGCTCATCGTCGAGGTCACGGACGGCGGCGGTCCGACCCGCCCCGCCCCCGCGACCCCGTCGGTCACGGCGCACGGCGGCCGCGGACTGAACATCATCACTGCCCTCGCCGACGACTGGGGCGTACGCGACGACATCCGCGGCGAGGTCACCGTGTGGGTCATCGTCCACGAGGACGTCCACGACCCGGACGCGGGCCACCGCCGTGACGACTTCGCGACGCGGGTCGCCGCCCCCGCGGTCTCCCGGATACCCGGCCTGGGTTTCGCGGACGCCTTCGACGACGGGGACTGACGTGCACGACGACAGGCACTGACGTGCACGACGCCGTGGGCTGAGCGCGTACGCCGCGCTGAGAGGGTGTTGTCCACAGGGCCCGGTGACCCGGCGCACGAACGGCTAGGCTCGCGACCGTACGAGACGAGCCGTAACCGGGAGACCCATCGATGGCCAAGAAGCGACCCCAGACGAAGGCCAAGCGCCCGCAGACCACGGGCGGGGCCCGCACCGCAGGTGCTGATGGAGACGTTCCGGTCGTCGGCGCCCGTGAACCCTGCCCCTGCGGCAGCGGCCGCCGCTACAAGGCCTGTCACGGCCGGGCCGCATCGCACGCCGCGACCGAGCTGGTGCACCGCCCCTTCGAGGGCCTGCCCGGCGAGTGCGACTGGGTGGCCCTGCGCGAGCTGGTCCCGGCGGCCACGGTCGAGCTGACCCTCAAGGACGGCCTGCCCGAGGGCGTCCCCGCGGTCACGCTCGCCACGGTCCTGCCGATGGCCTGGCCCGCCCTGCGCCGCGACGACGGCTCGGTCCTGCTCGGCCTGCAGAACGACACCTCCTCCGGCGACATCAGCCGCGACCTCGCCGACACCCTCCAGCGCGCCCTGGAAGCCGAGCCGGGCACCCCCGTCCAGGGCCGCCGCGCCCCGGCCGACAGCCCGCGGCTGCAGGATCTGCTCGACCCCGAGGGCGCGTTCGAGCCAGAAGTGCACAGCGGCTTCGAGTTCTGGGTCCCGGACCCGGAGAACGCCACGCCCGACGTGACCGCCTCCCTGGAGCGGGCCAACTCCGCGGCCATCCCGACCGTCAAGCTCCAGGGCGTGGACGCCGCGTACTGGTGCGAGACGCCGGAGAAGAACCATCTGCGGTGGGTCATGCCGCACGCCGAGGAGCTGCTTCTGGACGCCCTCGCGCGGCTGCACGCCGCGGGCCGCTCCAGCCTGGGCGAGGGCACCCGTCTGGTGGGCTCCTTCCGCGCTCACGGGCTCACGGTGCCGGTCTGGGACCTGCCGAGCGGGGTCACGGCCGAGGACGTGGAGAAGCCCGCGGCGGAGTTCGCCGAGCGCCTCGCCGCCGCCCTGGCGACGGACGCGCCGCTCACCGCTGAGGAGCGCCGCGCCCGCGGCGGTCTCACCAACCGGCAGGTCACGCTCAGCTGACGCCCGTCCCGGCGCCCGGCCGGCCGGTTCGCCGGCGGGCCGGGCTGTCGCGTCCTGGAGGATCACAACTCCCGTCGCGGACAAGCCAGTCGGTGACCGGAAAGGCGAGTTCGAATTTGCGAACCGCCGATCTCTTGTTACCGTTCCTGTAGCCCGGTTGCTGGTGCATCCCCCGTCGCCAGCAACCGGGTCTTTTTCATGTCCGCTTCCGTTCACGGAACGCAGCGGCTCCTCAACTGCCCGTTCACTCGGGCGAGTTGCTCCCCGAGCGCAGCAGCAGCGGGCCCCGCCCGCCCCGCTCGGCGAACTCCGCGACAGCCGTGTACGCCGCCGGATCCCCGCGCGTCGGCTCCCGGGGCGTCTCACACGTCCCCGGCTCGTCCTCCGCCCTCACGGCGCACGTCATCCGCACGCTCCGGTCGTCAGGACCCATCAGGCTCAGGACGGCGTCCAGCGCCTCGCCCGTCGCGTTGCGGTAGTAGGTCCGCGCCCAGGTCTCGGCGCCCCGCGTCATCACGCAGGTCTGGGCCTCGATGCCGTCGGGCGAGGAGAGTCCGGGGCCGCAGCGCACTGCGGTCGACGGACCCGGGCCGAGCACGGGGCGGCCGGGGGCCCCGGGTGCCTTGGTGTCGGCGCGCGGAGCGGGACGCAGGGCACCGGAACCGGCCGCACGGCCATCGGCACCCACCGAACCCACCGACCCCACGGCGCCCTTGGGCACCGAGGCCCCCACAGAGCTCTTGGAACCCGTGGCGCCCACAGAGCCTTTGGAACCGGGGGACCCCACGGGCCCCGCGGACGCCACCGCCAGTGGCAGTGCGGCCGCGCACGTCGCCACGACGCCCGCGAGGGCGAACAGTCTGGTCTTTCGGGGGTCCCGGGAGCGGCCCCGGGCATGACGCCGCATGGCTCCGGAACTTAACGCGCCGGAGCGGGCGCCGGGCTCGGCGCGCCCGACAGCCCTACAACTCGGGCGCGCTCACACCCGTACGAGTGAGGGCTTCGACCACGGCGTCCACCACGGCCTCGACGTCGGGCACCCACGGCGAGGCCGAGCCGGGCAGCGGCGCGCGCTCCCAGCGGATCTCGCCCTGGCCCGTCCCGGACGGGGGCAGGGCCAGGTAGCCGCCCTCGCCGTGGAAGCGCAGGGAGCCGGGCACGAAGTCCTTGGCGTAGAGCAGTTCGCCGAGCTGCTCCATGGAGTACGGCTTGACGAGGATCGCCCAGCGGGCGGGGGAGGCGACGACCGGTCCGAGCCGCATGCCCATCTCGTCGAGCGCCTTGAGGGCGCGGGCAGCAGGCAGGGCCGGCAGCGACACCGCGCAGGGCGCGTGGCCGCCGGTGGCCAGGACGATCGGCGCCGTCGGCCGGTTGCCCCACCACCAGCGCACCATGCGTTCGTCGGTGGTGGCCGCGAGGAGGCCGGGGTCGAAGGGGTGGGCGCCGGGCACCGTGCAGTCGGGGTCGGGGCAGCTGCAGCGGGAGTGCCCCTGCGGGTCCGCCGCTACGCCCGGGAGTACGGGCCACTGCCATTCCGTCGCGTAGGTCAGGGCCGCGCCGATCAGTTCAGGCCCCTCGCTGCGCTGGGACAGGAGCCTGCGTCGCCTTCCGAGGATCTCGCGCATGAGCGCTCGTTCCTTTCCGTTGCACGCCTGGCAACACCGTGGTCCACATCACATCATGTGTCGATCACTTCACTGTGCGTACCTGTTGGCGCATCACACCCCTGCTGAAAGCAAGGGGAACCCCTATGGGTCGAGCTTCGGGCTGCCTCCACGGCCGTCCCGCCCATACTGCGTCCATCGAAAGCACGGGCGTGGCGTAGGGGTGGCGAAGTATGGCGTTTGCCGTCGCGCGTATTTCTCTCCGCCTCCGCCACGGGAGGATGGGGCACGGTCGTCGGTGGATAGGACGCCCGGTTCCGTCACCAGGTTCCGGGTGGTTCCCAACCACCCCTGGCCTTCACCGAGTACGTACCCATCACGACCGTTGTGACGCTCCGTCGAGCAAGCCCAGTCGACCGCAATAAGCCGTCCCCTGAGGCAGTTTTAAGCCAACTTTGCATTTCCGCAAGGGGAAGGGAAGTTGTTCTCTCGGCCCTCTCGGACACCAGGAATCCTGGCAGGACAATGCTGGACATCTCCTCACGAGTGCGTGTACATGTGGAGACACTGCTAGCGACGCAGAATGACATGGGGGTTTGCGATGCTTTTGAGCAGTACGTACCGGTTGGAAGGCCGGACGCCATGAACGCTCCGCACCCTCCGAAAGTGGCCGGAATCGATTCAACGGTTCCGGCACCCGCACACACTGTCGCGCCCGTCGCGGCGGGTGCGTCCCCGGCCGCTCCCGCGAACCCCCCGACCCCGCCCGCCGCGGTGCTCCAGGACCGCCTCGCCGGCTGGGTCTCCGACCTCACCACCCTGCACGAACTCACCGAACGCCTGGCCCGCACGGCCGCGCTCGACGAGGCCCTCCAGGAACTGCTGCGGGCCGGCGCCGCCCTCGTGGGCGCCCGGCGCGGCCTCGTCGTCCTGGAACCGGGCGAAGGACTCGGCCCGGACACCACCATCGGCCTCGGCCTCGCCCGCGCCGACCTCGGCCACATCGAGACCGTGCCCCGCAGCGCCCTGTCCTACGGCCGGATCCTCGACGGGATGGCCGGCGGCGAGGGCGGCATCGCCGAACCTGACCTGTTCGCCGTGGAGGGGCTCGACCCCCGCCACCGCGAGGTCGCGGCCCGCCTCGGTTACGCCGCCAGCTACGCCCTCCCCCTGACCACCGACACCGCGGGCCGCCTCGGCGTCGCCGTGTGGCTCTACGACGAGCCCGCCGAACCGGGCGAACGGCAGCGCCATCTCGCCGGCCTCTACACGCGGTATGCCGCCGAGCACCTGGCCCGCCTCCTGGAACTGGAACGCACCCGCACGGCCATGGCGACGATGTCGGACGAGCTGCTGCCCGCCCGGCTGCCCCGGGTCCCCGGCGTCCAGCTCGCGGCCCGGCACTGCACCGGCCCGCGCGGCGGCGGCGACTGGTACGACGCGCTGCCGTTGCCCGACGCGGCCCTCGGTCTCGCCGTCGGTTCCGTGACCGGCTCGGGCCCGAGCGCCGTCGCGGCGATGGGGCGGCTGCGGGCGTCGCTGCGCGCCTACGCCGTGATGGAGGGGGAGGACCCGGTCGCCGTCCTGTCCGACCTGGAGCTGCTGCTGCGGCTGACCGAACCGGCCCGCTCGGCCACAGCCCTGTTCGGCTACTGCGAACCGGCCGCACGAAAGATCACGCTGGCCGGTGCCGGGCACAGCCCGCCGCTGCTGATCGGACAGCGCCGGACCCAGTTCGTGGAGACGTCCGTCTCGGCCCCGCTCGGCATGCTCGCCTGCTGGGAGGCGCCCAGCGTGGAGATCCTCGCCGAGCCCGGAGAGACGGTTCTGCTCTACACCGACGGTCTGCTGCACCGCACGGGCGAGGCCACGGACCGCGCCTTCGCCCGGCTGCACGCGGCCGCGGCCGGAGTGCCCCGGACCCTGCGCGGCGAACCCGGCGCGATCGCGGACCACGTCCTGCGGAGCGTGCTGCCGGACGGGCTGGACGCCGCGGAGGGTACGGAGGACGTCGTCCTGCTGGCGGTCCGGTTCGAGTAACGCTCCTCGTCATCGCCCTGGGGCCGCTTCCGGGCCGCCGTACAGTGGACGGTGGTCCAGTGCCGTACCGAGGAGGATGACCGTGGCTGAGGAGCTCACACCCGCAGTGCCTGATCGTGCTGCTGACGCAGCGGGCCCGGACGAGAGCGAAGAGCCGATCAAGCAGCGGAAGAACGGACTGTACCCGGGCGTGTCCGACGAGCTGGCCGAGAACATGAAGAGCGGCTGGGCCGACACCGAGCTGCGCGACCTCGATCCCATCCCCCAGGCCGCCGAGACCGCCGCCCGCCGGGCCGCGCTGTCCGCGCGTTTCCCGGGCGAGCGTCTGGTGATCCCCGCGGGCAACCTGAAGACCCGCTCCAACGACACCGAGTACGCCTTCCGCGCCTCCGTCGAGTACGCGTACCTCACCGGCAACCAGACCGAGGACGGCGTCCTGGTCCTGGAGCCCACGGCCGAGGGCCACGAAGCGACGATCTACCTCCTGCCGCGCTCCGACCGCGAGAACGGCGAGTTCTGGCTGGACGGCCAGGGCGAGCTGTGGGTCGGCCGCCGGCACTCCCTCACCGAGGCCGGAACGCTGTACGGCATCCCCGCCTCCGACGTGCGCGAGCTGGCCGGCGCCCTGCGCGAGGCCACCGGGCCGGTGCGGGTCGTGCGCGGCTACGACGCCGGCATCGAAGCGGCCCTGACCGACAAGGTCACCGCCGAGCGCGACGAGGAGCTGCGGGTCTTCCTCTCCGAGGCCCGCCTGGTCAAGGACGCGTTCGAGATCGGCGAGCTGCAGAAGGCGGTCGACTCGACCGTGCGCGGCTTCGAGGACGTGGTGAAGGTCCTCGACAAGGCCGAGGCAACCTCCGAGCGGTACATCGAGGGCACGTTCTTCCTCCGCGCGCGCGTGGAGGGCAACGACGTCGGCTACGGCACGATCGCCGCCGCCGGGCCGCACGCCTGCACGCTCCACTGGGTGCGCAACGACGGGGCCGTGCGCTCGGGCGAGCTGCTGCTGCTCGACGCGGGTGTGGAGACGCACACGTACTACACGGCCGACGTGACGCGCACGCTGCCGGTCAACGGCCGGTTCGACGAGATCCAGCGCAAGATCTACGACGCCGTGTACGAGGCCCAGGAGGCCGGGATCGCGGCGGTGAAGCCGGGCGCGAAGTACCGCGACTTCCACGACGCCGCCCAGCGGGTGCTGGCCGAGAAGCTCGTCGAGTGGGGGCTCGTCGAGGGGCCGGTGGAGCGGGTGCTGGAGCTCGGGCTGCAGCGGCGCTGGACGCTGCACGGGACCGGTCACATGCTCGGCATGGACGTGCACGACTGCGCTGCCGCCCGGGTCGAGGCGTACGTCGACGGTGTCCTGGAGCCGGGGATGTGCCTGACGGTGGAGCCCGGGCTGTACTTCCAGGCCGATGACCTCACGGTGCCGGAGGAGTACCGGGGCATCGGGGTGCGGATCGAGGACGACATCCTCGTGACGGAGGACGGCAACCGGAATCTGAGTGCGGCGCTGCCTCGCCGGTCGGACGAGGTCGAGGCCTGGATGGCGTCCCTCAAGGGCTGAGTCCGGGGGGCGGGTGCGTGGGGCTGGTCGCGCAGCTCCCCGCACCCCTGCACGCGGCGCGGGTCGCGGCGGCCATCGTGACGAGGCCGGGGAGCAGCGCCGGAGCCGACCACCGCAGATCGCTGTGGGCCCGGACGTCCGACCGGTCGGTCAAGAAACAGCAGGTCAGCGCTAGTTGACGTATGAGATCATGGCCGACCTTGCCGGGCCGATTCGGGGAACGGGCGCGATCACCATGAAGAACGTATCCACGGCGCTGACCATGCAGGACGCCATCCTCACCCTGCAGAAGTACTGGAGCGACAACGGCTGCATGATCACGCAGCCGCTGAACACCGAGGTCGGAGCCGGTACGGCCAACCCGGCCACGGCACTGCGGGTGCTCGGTCCCGAGCCGTGGAGCGTCGCCTACGTGGAGCCGAGCGTGCGGCCCGACGACTCGCGCTACGGCGAGAACCCCAACCGGCTCCAGACCCACACCCAGTTCCAGGTGATCCTCAAGCCCGACCCGGGCAACCCGCAGGAGCTGTACCTGGGCAGCCTCCGGGCCCTCGGTGTCGACCTGAACGCCCACGACGTGCGGTTCGTCGAGGACAACTGGGCCTCGCCCGCCCTCGGCGCCTGGGGCCTGGGCTGGGAGGTCTGGCTGGACGGCATGGAGATCACCCAGTTCACCTACTTCCAGCAGGTCGGCGGCGTCGCGCTCGACCCGGTGTCGGTGGAGATCACGTACGGCCTCGAACGCATCCTGATGAACCTTCAGGGCGTGTCCCACTTCAAGGACATCGCGTACGCGCCGGGCATCACCTACGGCGAGGTGTTCGGGCAGAACGAGTACGAGATGAGCCGCTACTACCTCGACGACGCGGACATCGACACCAACCACCGGCTGTTCGAGTCGTACGCGGCCGAGGCCCGGCGCCTGCTGGACCTGGAACTGCCCGTTCCCGCGTACACCTACGTGCTGAAGTGCAGCCACACCTTCAACGTGCTCGACGCACGCGGCGCGATCAGCACCACCGAGCGCGCCAAGGCCTTCTCGCTGATGCGCGGCCTGACGCACGAGACGGCCAAGCTGTGGGAGCGGCGGCGGGCCGCGCTGGAGCATCCGCTCGGGCGGGCGGCGGCACCGGCCCCGGCCGAGCGGGCCATGCTCCCCAAGGTGCCCGGCGCCGAGACGCTGCTGTTCGAGATCGGCGTGGAGGAACTGCCCTACGCCGACGTCCCCGCCACCACGGAAGCGGTGCGCGAGTCCGTCACCGCCAAGCTCGCCGCGACCCGGCTGGGGCACGGCGCGATCACCGTGATGGCCACACCCCGCCGGATCGTGATCACGGTCGACGGGGTGCAGCCGCGCGAGCGGGACACCATGAAGACCGTGCGCGGGCCCAAGGTCGCCGCCGCCTTCAAGGACGGCGCCCCCACCCCCGCGTTGCTGGGCTTCGCCCGCAGCCAGGGCGCCGAACCTACGGACGTGCGGATCGTCGACGTCAACGGGGTCGAGTACGTGGCCCTGACCCGGCACGAGGAGGGCCGCCCGGCCGTCGAGGTGCTCAGCGACCTGCTGGCCGAGGTCGTCTCCGGGCTGCGGGCCGGGCGCAACATGCGCTGGAGCGATCCCGGACTGTCGTTCTCGCGTCCTGTGCGCTGGCTGCTCGCGCTGCTGGGCCGTACTCCCCTGCCCGTGGTGGTCTCCTCCCTCTCCGCGAGCGACACGACGCGGGTGCAGCGGCAGGCCCCCTACCCGGAGGTCCGGGTGACCTCCGCCGAGGGCTATCCGCACTTCCTGCACATGCACGGCATCCTGCTCGACCGGGACGCCCGGCGCGGCGCGGTCGTGCGTGGTGCCCTGGAGGCCGCCGCCGAGGTGGGCGGGCGCATCGACGTGGAGGGCCAGGCCGGGCTGATCGACGAGATCACCGACATCCTGGAGTTCCCCTACGCCGTGCGGGGCTCGTTCGACGAGCGCTACCTCGAACTGCCCGCGAGCGTCCTGACCACCGTGATGCGCAAGCACCAGCGCTATCTGCCGGTGCTGGACGGCGAGCGGCTCATGCCGCACTTCGTGACCTTCGCCAACGCCCTGTGCGACGACGACGTGGTGCGGGCGGGCAACGAGGCGGTGCTGCGGGCCCGTTACGAGGATGCCGCGTTCTTCTGGCGGGCGGACCTGAAGGTGGCGCCGGAGGAGTTCCGGCGGCGGCTGGACAAGCTGACCTTCGAGGACCGCCTCGGCACGGTCGCCGACCGCGCGGTCCGGCTCGCCTCCCTCGCCCAGGACCTGGCCGGACGGGCCGGGCTCCCGGAGGAGTCGGTGGAGGTCGTACGGCGGGCCGGTGCGCTGGCCAAGTTCGACCTGGCCTCGCAGATGGTGATCGAGTTCTCCGGGCTGGCCGGGGTCATGGCGGAGGAGTACGCCCGCCGGGCCGGCGAGTCCCCGGCGGTCGCCCGAGCTCTGGCCGAGATGGAGCTGCCCCGCTCCGCCGGTGGTGCCCTGCCCGCCGGGGACGCCGGTGCCGTGCTGTCCCTGGCCGACCGGTTCGACCTGGTGACGGGCATGTTCCTGATCGGGGCCGCACCGACCGGCAGCTCCGACCCGTACGGGGTGCGCCGGGCCGCGATCGGGCTGCTCAATGTGCTGCGCAGCCTGCCCGCCGTGGGCGGGGTGCGGGTGAGCGAGGGGCTGCGCGCGGCAGCCGTCCGGTATGCCGCGCAGGGCGTCGAGGTGCCCGCCGAGCGGGTCGCCGAGGCCGCCGAGCTCATCACCCGGCGCTACGAGCAGCAGCTCACCGACGCCGGGCACGAGCACCGGCTCGTCCAGGCCGTGCTGGTGTGGGCCGACCGGCCCGCCCACGGCGATCGCACGCTGGCGACGCTGGAGCGGCACATCGGCAGCGAGGCGTTCGAGGCACTCGCCGCCGCGTTCCAGAGGGTGGTGCGCATCCTGCCCGAGGGCGGTGTCGAGGCGGCGGACGGCTCTCTGCTGACCGCGCCCGCGGAACTGCGTCTCGCCGAGAGCGCACAGACCGTACGGCAGGCGTTGCAGGGCAGGGAGGACGATCTCGGCGCGCTGATCGAGGTCTCCGCCCCGCTGGTCGACGCGATCGGCGTCTTCTTCGACGAGGTCCTGGTGATGGACCCCGACCCGGCGGTCCGGGCGGCGCGGCTGGCGCTGCTGGCGGAGGTGGCGGGGCTGGCGCGTACGACGCTGGACTGGAGCGCGCTGTAGGAACGCCCACCCGGTCACGGGCGGTGTTTCACGTGAAACACCGCCCCGCCGGGAAGGTCCGCCCCGCCGGGAAGGTCAGACCGCCATCAGCGGTGCGTCGGAGCGCCACTTCAGGACCTTGTCGAAGCTCACCACGGCCCCGCCCCGGCCCGACTTGTTGCCGATGTGGACGTGATCGGCGAGTTCCTCGATGAGACACAGCCCCCTGCCGTTCTCCGCGTCGGAGTGCGCGGGGCGGAGCGGCGGACGGGACCGCCCGGCGGCGGTCGAGGGGAACCCCGGGCCCGCGTCGGCGACCTCGATCCGGCACTTCTCGCCGTCGAGGTACGCGGTGACCCGGTACGCCTCCGAACCGGGGCCGCGCCCCGTGTCCCCGCCGTGCTCCACGGCGTTCGCGCACGCCTCGCTGAGGGCGACGGAGAGGTCGTAGGAGATGTCGGGGTCGACGCCCGCGGTCTCCATCGTGCCGATCAGCAGACGGCGGGCGAGCGGCACGCTCGCAGCTTCGCGCCGCAGATGGAGTGACCACCAGATGCTCATGCTCCAGCCTCCTGGCTGCGGCTCGACATACCGTTACGTATTGCCCTCCGTGCCCGTGTGTAAGCGTGAAGTTGACGTGACGACGCCCATACGGCGGATGCGCGCTGGTCCTGATCGGTGTATGTGGGGGCAGAGAACAGCGCATCCGGGGGCGTGCAGGGCCAGAGCATGACGTTCCGGTCGTAGGGCATCTTGCGGACCTGCCGCACGGGGCCTGCGGGGCCAGTGCGATGATGAGCCCGCCATGACTGCCCCCCACGCGCGCGCGACGCGCTCCGGACACACGCTCCGGATCCTGCGGGCCGCGGTGTTCGCCGCGGTCTGCGTCGTGCTGGCCGGGGCAGGTCACGCGCTCGCCTCCTGCGACGGCATTCCGCTGTGGACGCTGGGCGCCGGGTTCCTCGGGGTGGTAGCGGCAGCGGCTCCGCTCGCCGGGCGCGTGCGCTCGCTGGCGGGGATCACCGGGATGCTCGCGGTCGGCCAGACGGTGCTGCACACGCTGTTCGGCCTCGGCCAGCACGGTACGGCCGCCGTCACGTCCTCGGGGCCCGCCGCCGGGAGCGACGCCGCGCTGGTCCAGCAGGCCGCGCGGTTCGTGTGCGGCACGACGGCGGCGGCGATCAGCCCGGCGCAGGCCCACAGGATCCTCACCGAAGCCCGGGTCCAGCCGTCTCCGGGCCCGCACACCCATCTGCCCGCGGGCACCCTGCCCGAGTCGGCCTCGCTGTGGCCGTCCCTGCCGATGCTGCTCGGTCACGTGCTAGCGGCGCTCGCCGCCGGCTGGCTGCTGCGCAACGGCGATCTGGCGCTGCTGCGGCTCACCGAACTGTCGGCGCAGGGAGTCGCCGAGGGGGCGCTCATGCGCTCCCTGCGGGCTGCTCTCGCACTGGTCCGCGCTCTGCGCGCCGGGCTCCCGGCAGCCGTGGAGGGTCGCCCGCGCCCCGTGTGCGCCACGCGGCCCGCGCCCCCGATGCCTCGCACCCTGGCACTCCAGCACTCGGTGATCCGGCGCGGCCCGCCGGCCGCCACGGCCTCCTCGGCCGCACTCGCCCTCGCCGCCTGACGCGACGCGACCACCAGCACTCCGCTCCCGCGGAGGAGGGGCCGCCGTCGTGCGGCACGCGCGTGTGCGCGCTTCTCTCCTTCCACCTTCAGACCGACTCACAGCGGAGTGCCCCTTCCATGAAGGCTTCCCGTATCGTCGCGGCCGGTGCCGCCGCCGGTATCACCGTTCTCGCCCTGTCCGCCCCCGCTTTCGCACACGTCACCGTGCAGCCCGAGGGCACGGCCGCCAAGGGCGGCTACGCGGTCGTCGACTTCAAGGTCCCCAACGAGCGCGACGATGCCTCGACCACCAAGCTCGAAGTGAACTTCCCGACCGACCACCCGCTGGCCTCGGTGATGCCGGAGCCGGTGCCCGGCTGGGACGTCAAGGTCACCAAGTCCACGCTGGACAAGCCGCTGGAGATGCACGGCAAGAAGATTTCCGAGGCCGTCACCAAGGTCACCTGGACCGCCGACGGTGAGGGCATCAAGGCCGGCTTCTTCCAGAAGTTCCCGGTCTCCATCGGCACCCTGCCCGAGAACACCGACCAACTGGTCTTCAAGGCCCTGCAGACGTACTCCAACAAGGAGGTCGTCCGCTGGATCGAGGTGCCGCAGAAGGGCCAGGAGGAGCCCGACAACCCGGCCCCGGTGCTGGAGCTGTCCGCCGCTTCGGAGGACGGGCACCACGACTCGGCGGCCGGTGACGACTCCGACGCCAAGTCGGCCGAGAAGGCCTCCGCCGAGACGGCCGCCTCCGACTCCGCCTCCTCCGACGGCACCGACACCACCGCCCGCGTCCTGGGCATCGTCGGCATCGTGGTCGGCGCGGCCGGTGTCGCCTACGGCGTGCTCGCCGGGCACCGGCGCACCACCGCCTGACGCTCTTCCGTTGACGGCGCGCGCCGGATCCCGCTCCCGGGCGGGACATCCCGGTGCGCGCCGGGTCACCGACATCTGGGACATTTCTCTATGCGCACCAAGACCTTCGCGGCGGCCGCTCTGCTCGCCGCCGCCTCCCTGACCCTGACCGCCTGCGGCAGCGGCGACGACGGCAACAAGCCCGTCGCCGTGGTGTCGGAGGAGGCCGGAACCGACAAGGCCGCCACCGTCCTCGACAAGCCGTTCGAGAAGCCGGACCTGGTCCTCACCGACACGCAGGGCAAGAAGTACGACCTCCGCAAGGAGACCAAGGGCAAGCCCACGCTGATCTACTTCGGCTACACCCACTGCCCGGACGTCTGTCCGCTGACGATGAACAACATCGCCGTCGCCAAGAAGCAGCTGCCCAAGACCGAGCAGGACGAGCTGCGCGTGGTGTTCGTCACCACCGACCCCAAGCGCGACACCCCGGCCGAACTCGGCAAGTGGCTCAAGGGCATCGACCCCAGTTTTGTCGGTCTGACCGGCGACTTCGCGACCATCCAGGCCGGCGCCCGCACCCTCGGCATCTCCATCGAGCCGACGACGAAGGACAAGAACGGCAAGCTCGTCTCCGAGCACGGCACCCAGGTCATCGCGTTCTCCCCGAAGACCGACGGCGGCTATGTGCTTTACGGCGAGGACGCCGACGTCGACGACTACACCAAGGATCTCCCCAAGATCGTCAACGGGGAGAACCCGTGAGGCGGCAAGCGGGCCCGGCGGCCCTCGTCATAGCCGGGGCACTGGCCCTGGCGGGCTGCGGCGGCTCGGACTCGGGCGGCTCCGGCGGCAGCGGCTCCGGGAAGGCGGAACTCTCCGTCGGTGCCGCGTACATGCCGCAGCCGGTGTCCGACGACATGGCGGCGGGATTTCTCACCGTCATCAACAAGGGCGGTGCCGCCGACGACCTGACTTCCGTCACCAGCGACATCGCCGGACAGGTCACCGTGCACGAGACCGTCGACGGGGCCATGCAGGAGGTCAAGAGCCTGAAGATCCCCGCGGGCGGCCGGCTGGAGCTGCGGAGCGGCGGCGACCACCTGATGTTCGAACAGCTCAAGCGCAAGCCGAAGGAAGGCCAGACGGTCTCCGTCGAGCTGCGCTTCGCCCACTCCGACCCCGTGAAGGTCGAGATGCCGGTGAAGCCGGCGACCTACACCCCGAAGACCGGACACTGAGGGAGGGACCCCTGTGACGCAGACCATCGCCCCCCGCGTCCGGACACTGATGCTGCTGCTCCTGGCCGTGGCCTGGGCACTCCTCGCCGGAGCCGGCCCGGCCTCCGCGCACGCCGCGGTGACCGGCAGCGACCCCGGCCAGGGGGCGGTGGTCGACAAGGCCCCGGCCCGGATCTCGCTCACCTTCTCCGAGCAGGTCGCGATGTCCGACGACGCGCTGCGCGTGCTCGACCCCGAGGGCAAGCGCGTCGACACCGGCAAGCCCTCCAACGTCAGCGGCACGACGTACGCCGTGCCGCTCCACTCGGGCCTGCCCGACGGCACCTACACCGTGGCCTACCAGGTCGTCTCGGCGGACAGCCATCCCGTCGCCGGCGCCTGGACCTTCTCCATCGGCGCCCCCTCCAAGACGTCCGTTTCGGTCTCCGGGCAGTCGGCCGACGACGGGGTCGTGGGCTGGCTGTACGGCTTCGGCCGCTATGTGTCGTACGCCGGGTTCATCGTGATGGCCGGCGGCGCCGCCTTCGTGCTCGCCTGCTGGCGGCGCGGTTCCGGGGTGCGGCCGGTGCAGCGGTTCGTCGTCTCCGGGTGGGTCGCGCTCACCGCGGCGACCCTCGCCCTGCTGCTGCTGCGCGGCTCCTTCACCGGCTCCGGGAAGATCGCCGACGTCTTCGACCTGTCCCTGCTCGGGCAGGTGCTCCAGACGAAGACCGGCGCGGCCCTGGTGTCCCGGCTGCTGCTGCTCGCCGCGGCGGCCCTGTTCATCGCCGTGCTGTTCGGGGCCTACGACAAGCGGGAGGACGCCCAGGAGAAGCGGGACCTGACCTTCGGGCTCTCGATCGGCGGCGTCGTCGTGGCGGCCGGGCTCGCGGCGAGCTGGGCGATGTCCGAGCACGCCTCGGTCGGCCTCCAGGCCGGCATCGCCATGCCGGCCGACGTGCTCCATCTGCTGGCCGTCGCCGCCTGGCTCGGCGGACTGGGCGCGCTCCTGATCGCCCTGTACCGCGCGCCCGCCGACACACCCGTCGACCGGTCGGCCGTACGCCGCTTCTCGCAGCTCGCCTTCGGCAGCGTCCTCGTGCTGATCGCGACCGGCACGTACCAGTCCTGGCGCCAGCTCGGCTCCTGGTCGGCCTTCACCGACACCCTTTACGGCCGGCTCCTGCTGGCCAAGATCGGCCTCGTCGTCGTCATGGTCGGCGTCGCGTGGATCTCGCGCCGGTGGACGGGACGGCTGGCGGAGACGGTGCCGGTGGAGGCAGCGGCGGTACGCGAGAAGGAGCGGGTCGGCGCGGGGACCGAGACCGCCGGTGAGGTGGACACCACCACCGTCTCCGACGGCCGCGACGCCCCTGCCGAGGGCGAGGCCGGCCCCGGCACCGACGAGCACCCCGGCGCCGAGCGTGCCGCGCAGCTCGCCCGGCAGCAGGCCGCCCGGGACACCGCGCGGCAGAAGCGGATGCGGGACGCGGACCCGAACCGCTCCGGACTGCGGCGCTCCGTGCTGGCCGAGGCCGGCATCGCGGTCGTGCTCCTCGCCGTCACCACCGTGCTGACGCAGACCGAGCCGGGACGCACCGAGCAGGAGGCCAAGGCGGCCGCCTCGTCCTCCGCGTCCGCCTCCGCCGACACGGGCGCGTCCGGAGCACTGACCCTGAACATGCCGTTCGACACCGGCGGCGAGGACGGCAAGGGCATCGTCACGATCGACCTCGACCCCGCCCGCGTCGGTGACAACGAGCTGCACGTCTTCGTGGAGCGGCCCAACGGCCGGGCCTTCGACATCCCCGAGGTGAAGGTCGAGTTCACCCTCGAAGCCAAGGACATCGGGCCCCTGCCCGTCGTCCCCGACCACATCGCTACCGGACACTGGTCGGCGAACGGAGTGCAGATCCCCATGGCCGGCGACTGGCAGGTCGACGTGACCGTGCGGACCTCCGACATCGACGAGGTGACCGTCTCCAAGAACGCGCAGATCGGCTGAACGACCATGCCTGACCAGTCCCTTCCGCAGGCCCGTACCCCCGAGGCCACCCCGGGCCGGAGGGAAGCGGCCCCCGCCCCCGAGGGCATCTCACGGCGGCGGCTGCTCGGCACCGCCGGTGCCACCGGGGTCGTCCTCGGCACGGCCGGCGCCGCCGTGGGTTACGCCGCCGCTCCCTCCGAAGCCGCGGCTCCCCTCACCTCGCTCGGTACGGACCGGGCGATGTTTCACGGGAAACATCAGCCCGGCATCACCGACGGCCTCCAGGCCCGCGGCCACGTCGTCGCCTTCGACCTGGCGGCGGGCGCCGGACGCAAGGAGGCCGCCGCTCTGCTCCGCCGCTGGTCGGAGACGGCCCGGCGGCTGATGGCGGGCGAGCCGAGCCCCCACGACGACACGGACGTGGCCCGCGACGCCGGGCCCTCGTCCCTGACGGTCACCTTCGGATTCGGCCACAGCTTCTTCGCCCGGACGGGCCTGGAGAAGCAGCGCCCCACCGCCCTGGACCCGCTGCCCGAGTTCTCCTCGGACCACCTTGACAAGAACCGCAGCAACGGCGATCTCTGGGTGCAGATCGGCGCCAATGACGCCCTGGTCGCCTTCCACGCCCTGCGCGCGATCCACAAGGACGCGGGCCGGGCCGCCAAGGTGCGCTGGCAGATGAACGGCTTCAACCGCTCACCGGGCGCCACCTCCCACCCCATGACGGCGCGCAACCTGATGGGCCAGATCGACGGCACCCGCAATCCGAAGCCGAGCGAGGCCGACTTCGACCAGCGCATCTTCGTCCCCGAGAAGGGTGAACCGGCCTGGATGGCGAACGGCTCCTACGCCGTGGTCCGCCGGATCCGCATGCTCCTCGACGACTGGGAGAAGCTCTCCGTCAGGGCGCAGGAGGACGTGATCGGGCGCCGTAAGTCCGACGGTGCGGCGCTGTCCGGGGGCACCGAGACGACCGCGATGGACCTGGAGAAGACGGACGCCGAGGGCAACCTCGTCGTCCCGATCAACGCCCACGCCCGCATCACCCGGCCCGACCAGAACGGCGGCGCGGCAATGCTCCGCCGGCCGTTCTCCTTCCACGACGGCATCGACGCCGACGGGGTGCCCGACGCCGGCCTGCTGTTCATCTGCTGGCAGGCCGATCCGCTGCGCGGCTTCGTACCGGTGCAGCGCAAGCTCGACCGGGGCGACGCCCTGTCCACGTTCATCCGCCATGAGTCGAGTGGGCTGTTCGCCGTGCCGGGCGGGGCCGCGGAAGGCGAGTACGTGGGGCAGAAGTTGCTGGAGGGGTGATAGCCGGGCGCTGTACCGGCTTGTGGCGGATACCGCTTCCGCAAGCCCATTAGGGTGAGGTCATGCCAGCGAGCTATGCGTATCTCGGCCCCGAGGGCACCTTCACCGAAGTCGCCCTGCGCACGCTTCCCGAGGCCGCCACCCGGGAACTCGTCCCGTACGTGTCCGTCCAGTCCGCACTCGACGCGGTACGCGCAGGCGAGGCCGAGGCCGCGTTCGTGCCGATCGAGAACTCCGTCGAGGGCGGCATCACCACCACCCTGGACGAACTGGTCGCCGGTGCCCCGCTGATGATCTACCGCGAGGTGCTGCTGTCGATCACCTTCGCGCTGCTGGTGAGGCCCGGCACGAAGCTGTCGGACATCAAGACCGTCTCCGCCCACCCGGCGGCGCAGCCACAGGTGCGCAACTGGCTGAGGAAGCACCTGCCGGACGCGCACTGGGAGTCGGCCGCCTCGAACGCGGACGCCGCCCGCCTGGTCCAGGAGGGCCAGTACGACGCCGCCTTCGCGGGTGAGTTCGCCGCGGCCCGCTACGGCCTGGAGGCCCTGGAGACCGGGATCCACGACGCGGAGAACGCCCAGACGCGGTTCGTGCTGGTCGGCCGGCCCGCCCGGCCCGCGGCACCGACCGGCGCGGACAAGACCTCGATCGTGCTGTGGCAGCGCGACGACCACCCCGGCGGTCTGCGCGACCTGCTGGGCGAGTTCGCCACCCGTGGCATCAACCTGATGCTGCTCCAGTCCCGGCCCACCGGCGCGGGCATCGGGAACTACTGCTTCTGCATCGACGCCGAGGGCCACATTTCCGACCGCCGGGTGGCCGACGCCCTGATGGGCCTGAAGCGGATCTGCCTCCAGGTGCGCTATCTGGGCTCCTACCCGCGCGCGGACGTGCGTCCGGGAGATGTTCAGCCGCCGCGCCTGGGGACCTCCGACGATGAGTTCATGGCGGCGGCGGACTGGGTCGCGCGATGCCAGGACGGCCGCTTCTAGGCGGTCGTACCTGCTGATTGTCGTTATCCACAGAAGTTTTCCACAGGTCCGCTTCTCGACCTGGGGACAAGTCGACAACGAAGCGTGAGTCAGTCGACAAATCGCCCTACAGGCCCTTGATGCGGCCATCAGGGGGCAGGTCATCCTTCGTCCACCGTTTCCCCTTGCGTAACTCTTAAGGGTGACCCATTTCCACTCGAAAGTGAGGGTAAAGCGGGTTTACGAAGGGGATTCTGAAGGGTGACCGGGCCTTTCGGAGTGATCAATTCCGAAGTCCACAGATCTTCCACACAGCCTGTGGATAACTCTGCTGGGGCATGGATCCCTGTGGACAACTCAAACCCAAGTCCCGCTGCGCACAAGGGATTCGCGTCAATGCGACGCCCCGCGGATGCCTCACACCGGGGACGGGGGACCTTTTTATTGACACTGCACGTAATTCGCCCATAACGGTACGTATGCCACGCCCGCGATAGTGAGTCGTGGGCGGTCACCCCACACCGGTAGCCTTGGGCGCGTGATTGACCTTCGCCTGCTCCGTGAGGACCCCGACCGTGTGCGCGCTTCGCAGCGCGCCCGTGGAGAGGACGTCGCCCTCGTCGACGCCCTCCTGTCTGCCGACGAGCGGCGCAGGTCGTCCGGCGTCCGCTTCGACGAGCTGCGCGCCGAGCAGAAGGCGCTCGGCAAGCTCATCCCCAAGGCGGCCGGTGACGAGAAGTCCGAGCTGCTGAAGAAGGCGGGCCAGCTCGCCGCCGACGTCAAGGCGGCCGACGCCGAGCGCGACGCCGCCGCGAGCGAGACCCAGGAGCTGCTCCAGAAGCTCGGCAACCTCGTCCACCCGGACGTTCCCGTGGGCGGCGAGGAGGACTTCGTCACCCTCGAGAAGCACGGCACGATCCGCGACTTCGCCGCCGAGGGCTTCGAGCCCAAGGACCACCTGGCGCTCGGCCAGATCCTCGGCGCGATCGACGTGGAGCGGGGCGCCAAGGTCTCCGGCTCGCGCTTCTACTTCCTGACCGGCGTGGGCGCACTCCTGGAGCTGGCCCTGGTGAACGCGGCGATGGCGCAGGCCACCGCGGCCGGCTTCACCCCGATGCTGACCCCGGCGCTGGTCCGCCCCCAGTCCATGGCGGGCACGGGCTTCCTCGGCCAGGCGGCCCAGGACGTCTACCACCTCGCCGACGACGATCTGTACCTGGTCGGCACGTCCGAGGTGCCGCTCGCCGCGTACCACATGGACGAGATCCTCGACGCCGACCGGCTGCCCCTGCGCTACGCGGGCTTCTCGCCCTGCTTCCGCCGCGAGGCCGGCTCGCACGGCAAGGACACCCGGGGCATCTTCCGCGTGCACCAGTTCGACAAGGTCGAGATGTTCTCCTACGTCGCTCCCGAGGACTCGCAGGCCGAGCACCAGCGCCTGCTGGAGTGGGAGAAGCAGTGGCTCACCTCGCTGGAGCTGCCGTACCGCGTGATCGACGTGGCGAGCGCCGACCTCGGTGCCTCGGCCTCCCGCAAGTTCGACTGCGAGGCGTGGATCCCGACCCAGGGCAAGTACCGCGAGCTGACCTCGACGTCGGACTGCACCGAGTTCCAGTCCCGCCGTCTGTCGATCCGCGTCCGTGAGGGCAAGCAGGTCCGCCCGCTGGCCACGCTCAACGGCACGCTGTGCGCCGTCCCGCGCACGATCGTGGCGATCCTGGAGAACCACCAGCAGGCCGACGGTTCGGTGCGCGTGCCCGAGGTGCTGCGTCCGTACCTGGGCGGCCGGGAGGTCCTGGAGCCGGTGGCCAAGTGAGCGACACGGCTTCCGCGGGAGGCTTCCCGTACCGGCTCGTCGCCACCGACCTCGACGGGACGCTGCTGCGCTCCGACGACACGGTGTCGCAGCGCACCCGTGACGCGCTCGCCGCCGCCACGGCGGCGGGCGCAGCGCACATCGTCGTCACCGGCCGCGCCGTCCCCTGGACCCGGCACATCCTCGACGACCTCGGCTACCAGGGCCTGGCCGTCTGCGGCCAGGGCGCGCAGGTCTACGACGCCGGCGCGCACCGCCTGCTGACGTCGGTGACGCTGGACCGGCAGCTGGCCGGGGTGGCGCTGGCCAAGATCGAGGCGGAGGTCGGCCCGCTCCACCTGGCGGCGAGCCGCGACGGCCTGGAGGGCGAGGTACTGGTGGGCCCGGGCTACGCCGTCCAGGGCACCCTGCCCGCCACGCCCTTCACGGACGCGTCCGACCTGTGGACCGCGCCCCTGAACAAGCTGTACATCCAGCACCCGACGCTGACGGACGACGAGCTGTGCGAGGTGGCGACGCGCACCGCCGGCGGGTTCGTCACCGTCACGATGGCCGGCGCCGGCATCGTCGAGCTGCTCCCCCTGGGTCTGTCCAAGGCGACGGGCCTGTCCCTGGCGGCCCGTCGGCTCGGGATGAAGGCGGCCGACACGATCGCCTTCGGCGACATGCCCAACGACATACCGATGTTCGCCTGGGCCTCCTACGGCGTCGCCATGGCGGACGCCCATGAGGAACTGAAGGCGGTGGCCGACGAGGTGACGTCCTCCCACGACGAGGACGGCATCGCGGTGGTACTGGAGCGGTTGCTGGGCTGAGCCTTCGTAGCGTGTGCGCGGCGGAGGATGCACGGATCGAACGTGCGCGGGCCTTTCGACCCGACCATGGCTTAGCAAGCCAGTGCCTTACCACTCGGCCAATCCTCCGGGTGGGCGGCCTCACGCGAAGTGCGATTCGCGTGCTCGAAGCGGCCGCCCCGGGCAGCTCCCCGTGGGGGGCGGGTTCTACGGAGGGGTGGTGACTACTCCGGATCCCGCCGCGGGCTGCCCTGAAGGGAGCTGGACGTACTGCCGTGCATGGACATCGTCCCGCTCCTCTCCCAGAACGTGGCGCCGGGCTTCTCGCCCGGCCGTGACGACATCCACTCTGCCCGCCGGGCGAATGGGGCGCCACCGATTAAATCGGCGGTCGGTCCGTGGTGGCGGTCCGGCTACTTCCTGCGCCGTCTGCGCCGCCGGGACTTGCTGAAGAACCAGCCCGCGGGCGGCTCGTCGGACCGCCAGGGCTGCGACTCAGGTGCCTCGCGGCGCCACTTCGCCGCGAGCATCCGCGCTCGGGCGGACGGCTCGGAGGCTTCGGCGGAGCGTATGAAGTCCTCGTCCAGTACGACGCCGTCGAGGTCGTCCCGGGCGCTGTCACCAGGTCCGGAACCCGGCTGCCCGCCGTCGTCGTACTGAGCCCTCTCGCCCGCCATCCCCGCCTCCCAGCCGTCCAACTCCCGTGGTGCTTCCCCTACATCCCGTTCGACCAGTGTGCCCGGACGGAGATGAAGCCCCCGTCAAGGCCGGGGCACGTCACTCCTCGCCGGCGAGCGTCAGGGAGCGCAGCTTCTGTCCGGCGAACCAGGTGGCCAGCACCGTGACGGCCACCAGCAGCACCGTCGCCGCGGTGAGTCCCACGTCCGAGGAGACCAGGTCCCCGCCGGACACCTTCTGAGCCACCGCCAGCGACCACTGCTGGACGCTCAGCGTGCGCGCGCCCGGCACCAGGGAGCCGAACAGGGCCTCCCAGACCAGGGCGTAGACCAGCCCGAACACCACCGCGTGCCGGGAGACCGTGCCGAGCAGCAGGAAAAGGGCCGCGTAGGCGATCGAGGCGACCAGGGCGGCCACCGTGTAGGCGACGGCGACCTGCTGGCCGTTGCCGTTCAGGATGAAGCCGGCGATGAGCGTCGGCACGGCGGAGAACACCATGGTCACCGCGATCGCGACGATCAGCTTGGTGAAGATGATGGTCGGCCGCTTGATCGGCTTGGACAGCAGGTACACCACCGAGCCGTCGTCGATCTCCGGGCCGATCGCGCCGGTTCCGGCGATGACGCCGATGATCGGCACCATCGTGGCGAGGGCGAGTCCGCCCAGCAGGTCGGACGCCGTCTGGTCGTCCGCCCCGGCCAGGCCGCGCACCGCTACGGCGATCACGATCAGCAGCAGGGGCAGAGCGCCCAGGATGAGGGCCCGGCGCCGGCCGAGCAGGGCCCGGTAGGTGAGCCGGGCGACTGTGGGGTCGTACATCAGGGCCTCCTACGCCGCGACCAGGTACGAGAACACGGACTCGAGGGACTCGTCGGACGGCGAGACCGTGAGCAGCCGGATGCCGTGGTCCCTGGCGACCTTCGGCAGAAGGGCCGTGAAGCGGCCGAAGTCGACAGCCTGGATGCGCAGCGCGCCCTCGGTGACGTCGACCTCGATGCCGGATGTCGACGGGTCGGCGATCAGCGCGGCCGCGAGGGTGCGGTCGTCGCTGGAGCGCACCAGGTAGCGGTGCGGCCGGTCGGTCATCAGGCGGCGGATCTTGCGGAAGTCCCCGCTGGCGGCGTGCCGGCCGGCGACGACGACCTCGATGTGCCAGGCGAGTTGCTCGACCTCTTCGAGGATGTGGGACGAGAACAGGACCGTGCGGCCCTCGTCGCCCATGCGGCGCAGCAGGTCCATCAGCTGCATGCGCTGGCGCGGGTCCATGCCGTTGAACGGCTCGTCCAGCAGGAGCAGGGAGGGCTCGTGGACGAGCGCGCTGGCCATCTTCACGCGCTGGCGCATGCCCTTGGAGTACGTCTGGATCTTGCGGTCCTGGGCGTACTCCATCTCGACCGTGGCGAGTGCCTTCTGGGCCGCCTTGGCACCGAGCCCGTGCAGCTCGGCGTTGGCCAGGACGAACTCCTTGCCGGTGAGGAAGTCGTACATCGCCTCCCGCTCGGGGACGACGCCGATGTGCCGGTAGATCTGCTCGTTGCGCCATACGGCCTGGCCGTCGAGGGTGACCGTGCCGGTGGAGGGGGCCAGGAAGCCGCCCATCATGTTGATGAGGGTGGACTTCCCGGCGCCGTTGGGGCCGAGCAGGCCGGTGACGCCGGGGCCGATGGTCATGGTGATGTCGTTGACGGCGACCACGTTGCCGAACCAGCGGGAGACGTGGTCGATGTTGAGCGTGGTCACAGTCCCACCTTCTTGTAGCGGCGCATCAGGAGGCCGTAGCTCGCCGCGATGAGGCCCAGGGCGACGAAGACGTAGACGACACCCTCGGCGGTGCTCGGGCCCACCCCGCTGGGGGAGGCGGACGTCGCGCCCAGGAACGCGGAGTGCACACCGTCGACGATCGTGATCGGCGAGAACAGCCCGATCCACGGCACGGCGTCGCCGCTGCCCTGGGCGTCGGCGATGGCCTGGAGGGTGGAGACCGCGCCGTAGGTGATGGTCAGTACGGCGATCACGGCCGCGATGCCGAAGCCGCGGCGCGGGGTGAAGGACGCGATGACCAGGCCGATTCCGGCGAAGAGCAGGGAGAGCAGTGCCACGGAGACCAGTCCCTGTGCGAATCCCTTGGTCTGGGCGGCGAAGTCCAGCTTGGTCAGCAGCGCGCCCGCGTAGAGGACGAGCAGGGGAGCGGCCGTGAGGACGAACAGCGCCGAGGCCAGCGCGGCGAACTTGGCGCGGACGTAGTCGGCGGTCTCGATGGGCCGCGAGAAGTACAGCGGAACGGTCTTGAAGCGCAGGTCCCGCGAGACGGACTGGGGTGCCTGGGAGGCGACGTACAGGCTGATGACCGCCTGCATGATGACGGCGTAGCGCGTGTAGTCCACGGGCAGGGCGTTGGCCTTGGTGACGACCGTGACGGCGACCATGATGGCCGCGGGCACGCACATCACCACGAAGAGCAGCATCGGCAGCACCTTGGACTTCACCGAGCGGCCGAGGCCGTAGGAGCCGCGCAGGGACTGCGAGTACAGGGAGCGGCGGGCGTAGGCGCGGCCGAGGCGCGGGCCGTCGTAGTTGCGGTAGCCGATGTTGTGGATGCGGGTCTGGTCGCCCGGTGCCGGGGCGGGTGTCCCCGTGGAGTGCTCAACCGCCATGGCCGACCGCCTCCTTCCGCTGCTCGCGCTCGTCGCTGCCGGTGAAGACCTCGGAGATGTGGTGCCGGCGCTGCTCCATGCGCACCAGGCCGAGTCCGAGGTCCGCGATCACGTCCCGCACCAGGTCGAACGTGTCCTCGCCCTGCGCGGTGAGCAGCAGGACGTGACCGGCGCCCGGCAGGCCGCTGCCGTCCTCGACGGTCACTCCGCGCGCGTGCAGCGCCTCGCGGACCGCGCGGGTGCCGTCCGGGTGCTCGTCGGTGTCGGTGACCTCGATCGCGAGGGTCGTGGTGGTCTGCGTGAAGTCCGTGGTGGAGCTGGAGCGCAGGAGCTTGCCGCCGTCGACGACGACGACGTGATCGCAGGTGCGCTCCAGTTCGCCCAGGAGGTGGGAGGTGACCAGGACCGAGATGCCGAAGTCGGTGTGGATGCGACGGATCAGGCCGAGCATCTCGTCACGGCCGACCGGGTCGAGGCCGTTGGTCGGCTCGTCGAGGAAGACCAGCTGCGGGTCGTGGACGAGGGCCTGCGCCAGCTTGACGCGCTGTTTCATGCCGGTCGAGTAGCCGCCGATGGGGCGGTAGCGCTCCTCGTACAGGCCGACGTGGCGCAGGGTGTCCGCGGTGCGCTCGCGGGCGGCGGTGGGCGGCAGGCCGGACATGCGCGCCATGTGGACGACGAACTCGGTGGCCGAGACGTCCGGCGGCAGGCAGTCGTGCTCGGGCATGTAGCCGACCCGCTCACGGATGGCGGCGCCCTTGGTGGCGACGTCGAGACCGAGCACTTCGGCGCGGCCCTCGGTGGCGGGGGACAGACCCAGCAGGATCTTGATCAGTGTGGACTTGCCGGCTCCGTTGGCTCCGACGAGTCCGGTCACACCGGGTCCGACGTCCACGGAGAGCCGGTCAAGCGCGGTCACCCGGGGGAACCGCTTGCTCAGGCTTTCGGTCACGATCACAGTCACCCTTCGAAGGTAGGGGCCGTGCGCGTGGCGGTCGTCACTCCGCAGAGCTGTATCGGGATCAGCCCTGAGTATTACGGGCCCCTAGGGGAGCCGGTCCTCCGGAGTCACCACGCCCGGGAAGCCTCTATTGACGAACTCTCTAACAAGTGCCAGATTCGCCGGATGACGTTGCTGACGGGCGCGCGGGAGCGCTGGGTGCGGACCGGCGAAGTCGAGCTGTGCGTGGCCGAGATGGGTGATCCGGGACGGCCGACGGTCGTCCTGGTGCACGGCTACCCGGACAGCAAGGAGGTGTGGTCCGAGGTCGCCGGGCGGCTCGCCGGACGCTTCCACGTGGTCGCGTACGACGTCCGCGGCCACGGCCGGTCGTCGGCGCCGCGGCCGCTGCGGGGCGGTTTCACCCTGGAGAAGCTGACGGACGACTTCCTGGCCGTCGTGGACGCGGTGAGTCCGGACGCGCCGGTGCACCTGGTGGGGCACGACTGGGGCTCGGTGCAGGCCTGGGAGTTCACCACCGTGCAGCGCACCAGGGGCCGCATCGCCTCCTTCACCTCGATGTCCGGGCCGTCCCTCGACCACTTCGGCCACTGGATCGGCCGGCGCGTGAAGCGGCCCACCCCGCGCCGGGTGGGCCAGCTGCTCGGGCAGGGCGCCCGGTCCTGGTACGTGTACCTGCTGCACACGCCCGTGCTGCCCGAGCTCGCCTGGCGCGGCCCGCTCGGCACGCGCTGGCCGCGGATGCTGGAGCGCGTCGAGAAGGTGCCCCGGGGCGACTACCCCACCGCGTCCCTGCCGTCGGACGCCGCCCACGGCGCCTGGCTCTACCGGGACAACGTCCGGCCCCGGCTGCGCGCCCCCCGCCCGGACGCGCACGCCCACGCGCCCGTACAGGTCATCACGCCCCTGGAGGACCGGTTCCTCTCGGAGCGGCTCCACGATGAACTGGATCAGTGGGTTCCGCAGCTGACCCGCAGGACGGTCCAGGCGGGGCACTGGATCCCGCGCACCCGCCCGGACCAGCTGGCCTCCTGGATCGACGAGTTCGTGACGTCCGTCGAGGGCGGACGGCCCCCGGCGGTGGCGAGCGGCGCACACGCCGAGCGGTTCGGCGGGCAGCTCGTGCTGGTCACCGGGGCAGGCAGCGGCATCGGGCGGGCGACGGCGCTCGCCTTCGCGGAGGCCGGAGCGCGCGTGGTGGCCGTCGACCGAAATGCCGGGGCGGCGGTCGGCACCGCCGAGAAGGCGCGTCTGCTGGGCGCACCCGAGTCCTGGGCGGAGACGGCCGACGTCTCCGACGAGCAGTCCATGGAGAAGCTCGCCGAGAAGGTCACCACCGAGTACGGAGTGGTGGACGTCCTCGTGAACAACGCCGGGATCGGACTGTCCGGTTCCTTCTTCGACACCACGCCGGAGGACTGGAAGAAGGTCCTGGACGTCAACCTGTGGGGCGTCATCCACGGCTGCCGGCTCTTCGGCCGGCGGATGGCCGAGCGTGGGCAGGGCGGACACATCGTCAACGTGGCCTCGGCCGCGGCGTACCAGCCGTCCCGGGCGCTGCCCGCTTACAGCACCTCCAAAGCGGCCGTGCTGATGCTCAGTGAATGCCTGCGGGCGGAGCTGGCGGGCCAGGGGATCGGCGTGACGGCGGTGTGCCCCGGGTTCGTCAACACGGCCATCACCTCGACGGCGCACTTCGCCGGAGTCGACGCCCGGGAGGAGAAACGGCTGCAGAGGCGAGCCGCCCGTCTGTACGGACTGCGCAACTACCCGCCGGAGAAGGTGGCCCGTGCGATCCTGCGGGCGGTGACGCGCAACGGGGCTGTGGTGCCGGTGACACCGGAGGCGCGGGGTGCGCGCTGGGTGTCACGGTGGGCGCCGGGAGCACTGCGGGGCATCGCGCGACTGAAGCCGCCGGTGTGAAGCGAGGCCCAAAACCCCTGCGGTGAGGGGAAGTTGTCCACAGAATCGCGCATTCCCCTGTGGATAACCATACTTGGCTGTGGATCAAACCTCCGGGATGGAACTCGATCGCGTGACGCGTATCTCTCCCGCACCCTGGGGGGATGGACGAAAGACGCACCGTGAAGGTGTCGAAGTACCTGGCGAAGCATCTGCGCCACCAGCCCGAACGCATCGGGCTCACGCTCGACGAGGCCGGCTGGGTCGAGATCGACACACTGATCGCCGCAGCCACTGCGCACGGCTTCCGGTTCACCCGCGACGAGCTGGACCATGTCGTCGCCACCAATGACAAGCGGCGCTTCGCCGTCGAGGGCACCCGGATCCGCGCCAGTCAGGGCCACAGCGTGGACGTCGACCTCGGACTGGCACCGGCCACCCCGCCCGCGCACCTCTACCACGGCACCGTCGCCCGCACCCTGGACGCGATCCGGGCCGAGGGACTCCGTCCGATGAACCGGCACGCCGTGCATCTCTCGCCCGACCGGGACACGGCGACCCGCGTCGGAGCCCGCCGGGGGCGGCCGGTCGTGCTCGGGGTGGACGCGTCCGCCATGCACGCCGACGGCCACGTCTTCCACGTCAGCGCCAACGGGGTGTGGCTCACGAGGGCCGTACCGCCGCGCTACCTGCGCTTTCCCGGACCGCACTGATCGGGTGGTGTGACCAGACACTCAGGGTGACTGGTTTCACGTGAAACACGGGTGGTCCACGGGGCTCGCTTAGGCTCGATCTCATGACTCTGCGCCTGAGCACCGTGATCCTCCCGTACCGCCGCTGGCACGAAGGCGGCCGCGCGGCCTGGACGCGCGCGGAGCAGCTCGGCTTCCACACCGCCTACACCTACGACCACCTGTCGTGGCGCACCTTCCGGGACGGCCCGTGGTTCGGCGCCGTACCGACCCTCACGGCCGCCGCGAGCGTCACCGACCGGCTGCGGCTGGGCACCCTGGTGACCTCCCCGAACTTCCGGCATCCCGTGACGCTCGCCAAGGAGCTGATCTCCCTCGACGACATCTCCGGAGGACGGGTCACCCTGGGCATCGGCGCGGGCGGCTCGGGCTTCGACGCCACCGCGCTCGGCCAGGAGCCCTGGACACCGCGCGAGCGCGCCGACCGCTTCGCCGAGTTCGTCCCGCTGCTCGACCGGCTGCTCAGCGAGGACGCCGTGTCGTACGAGGGTGACTTCTACTCCGCCCACGAGGCCCGGAACATCCCCGGCTGTGTGCAGCGGCCCCGGCTGCCGTTCGCGGTGGCGGCCACCGGTCCGCGGGGGATGCGGCTCGCCGCCCGGTTCGGTCAGGCGTGGGTGACCACCGGCGACCCCAAACTGTTCGAGAACGGCACGCCCGAACAGTCGATTCGGGCCATTCGCGGGCAGGCGGAGAGGCTCGACGACATCTGCGCCGAGGTCGGCCGGGACATGACCGGCCTCGACCGGGTCCTGCTCACCGGCTTCACACCGGACCGCAACGGCCCGCTGGAGTCCCTGAACGCCTTCGTGGACTTCGCCGGACGCCATGCGGAACTGGGCTTCACGGAGGTCGTGATCCACTGGCCGATCCCCGACTCGCCGTTCGCGGCGGAGGAGAAGATCTTCGAGCAGATCGCGATGGAGGCGCCGGCGCAGTTGCGCTGAGCGTCGACGGACGGGCCGGAGAGCCTCTGGTCAGGGCGGCGTCAGGGCGGTATCCACTCACTTGTGCGGAGCCCCGCACGCCCGTGCAGGCATGTGCGGGACAATGGCCGGGTGACCTCAGCGACCCGACAGCCCGAGACCGCGGCCGAGACCCTCCCGCCGCGGCTGATCGCCACCGACCTCGACGGCACCCTGCTGCGCGACGACAAGTCGGTGTCCCCGCGTACGGTCGCCGCGCTGGCCGCCGCCGAGGAGGCGGGCATCGAGGTCTTCTTCGTCACGGGCCGCCCGGCCCGCTGGATGGACGTCGTCAGCGACCACGTGCACGGGCACGGCCTGGCCATCTGCGGCAACGGCGCCGCCGTCGTCGACCTGCACGGCGGACCGGGCACCCACCGGTTCGTGAAGGTGCGGGAGCTGGCCAGGGAGAACGCCCTGGACGCCGTACGGCTGCTGCGCGACGCGGCGCCGGGCACCGTGTACGCGGTGGAGCAGACGTACGGCTTCTACCAGGAGCCGGCGTACCCGAAGCTGCACATGGAGACACCGGACAGCCTCGACCCGGCCGAGGAACTGCTGGGCCCGGACCACCCGGCCGCCGCGGAGCCGGTGCTGAAGATCCTCGCCTACCACCCCGAGATCGACCCCGACGCCTTCCTGACCCTGGCCCGCCTCGCCATCGGCGACCGTGCCAACGTCACCCGGTCCAGCCCCAGCGCACTGCTCGAGATCAGCGGCCCGGGAGTGTCCAAGGCCAGCACCCTCGCCCTGTGCTGCGCCGAGCGCGGCATCTCGCACGAGCAGGTGGTCGCCTTCGGCGACATGCCGAACGACGTCGAGATGCTGACCTGGGCGGGCCGGTCGTACGCGATGGGCAACGCCCACCCGGACGTGATCGCCGCCGCCTCGGGCCGGACGGTCGCGAACAACGAGGACGGGGTGGCGGTCGTGATCGAGCAGTTGCTGAGGGACCTGCCGTAGCCGCCCGGGGCCGGGGTGTCTCAGAGGGACACCCCGCGCGCCGCCAGCCACGACACCGGGTTCACCGCCGAGCCCGTCTCCGGAGTGACCCGGGCCTCGAAGTGCAGGTGCGGCCCGGTGGAGTTGCCCGTGGTGCCCGACTGGCCGATCCACTGGCCCGGGCTGACGTGCTCCCCCTGGTCGACCGCGAGGGAGGCGAGATGGGCGTACTGCGTGTAGTAGCCGCCCGCGTGTTCGAGCACGATCTCCATGCCGAAGGCACCGCCGCAGGACACCTTCACCACCCGGCCCGCGCCCACGGCCCGCACCGGCGTCCCGATCGGCACCGCGAAGTCCTGCCCGGTGTGCCGGCTGGACCACCGCGCACCGCCGCTGCCGTAGGACGCGGACAGTTCGTACGTCTCGACCGGCGCGACCCAGTCTCCGTCGGTGAACCCCGTCTCCGGCTGGTCGAGCCGGACGGCTCCGCGGCACGCCCCGGCCGCGACCGCGGCGTCCGCCTCTCCTTGGAGCCGAGAGCGGGCCGTCTCCAGCTTCTGCTCGATATCCGCCTTCAGTCCGGCGAGTTGGAGGTTGCGTTTCTCCAGCGCCTGCCACCGGTCCGCGGCCCTGGCCTCGTCCGCCGCCAGCCGGGCCTCGGCACGCTGGTTCCTGGAGATCGCGTTGTTCACGGCGAGATGCGCCTGCGAGAACGCGTGCTGACCTCGCATCAGGCCGTCGGGGCTGTCGGCGAGGATCATGTGCGCGGCCACCGGCAGGCCACCGCTGGTGCGGTACTGGGCCCGGGCGATCCTGCCCAGGCCCTCGTGCAGGGCGGCGATGTGCCGCCGCTGCGCGTCCAGGAGTTCCTCCGCCCGCTGTGCTTCCGCCCGCTGCCTCCCGGCCTCCTCGCGGCCGGCCTCGTACTGCTGTGTCGCCACCGCGGCCTCCTCGTACAGCCGCGCCACCTCGGCGCTGAGGCCTGCCTCCGCGCCGGTTCCGGTGCCGCTCCCGGCTTCCCCGGGCGCCGCCGTCGGCCGGGCCGCGAGCACGGCCAGCGCGCACAGCAGGACCGGAACCACTAGCCGATGGCGGCGATATGAGCGCATGTCAGCGATCGTCGCCCAGCACGGCGGGCCCGGTCCTGTTCATGTCGTACGGCTGGGGGACCGGCTGCGCCGAACGGCCCAGTGCGCACCACCCGCCCCGCCGCTACAGCGCTCCCACCACCGACTCCGCCGCCGCCTCCCGCTCGGCCATCTCCCGCACCGGGCCGTCCATCGCCAGCAGCTCCGCGTAGGGGCCGCGCTGGACCACCCGTCCCCGGTCCAGCACGATCACCTCGTCGACCGCTTCGAGGCCCGCCAGCCGGTGCGTGATGAGCAACGTCGTCCGGCCCTCGGTCGCGGCCAGCAGATCAGCGGTGAGCGCGTCGGCGGTCGGCAGGTCGAGGTGCTCCGCGGGCTCGTCCAGCACCAGGACGGGGAAGTCGGCCAGGAGCGCCCGCGCCAGCGCCAGACGCTGCCGCTGTCCTCCCGACAGACGCGCCCCGTGCTCGCCCACGAGCGTGTCGAGGCCGTCGGGCAGACTGTCGGCCCAGTCCAGCAGCCGGGCCCGGCGCAGCGCGGCGCGCAGCTGGTCCTCGGTGGCGTCCTTCCTGGCGAGCAGCAGGTTCTCGCGCAGCGAGCTGTCGAAGAGATGCGCGTCCTGCGCACACAGTCCGACGAGCCCCCGTACGTCGTCACTGTGCAGCGCGCAGGCGTCCATGCCCGCCAGCGCGTACGAACCGGCCTCCGCGTCGAGGAACCGCAGCAGCACCTGCGCGAGCGTGGTCTTGCCGGAGCCGGAGGGTCCGACCACGGCGATGCGGCGGCCCTCGTCGAGGGTCAGGTCGAGCCCGGCGAGCGCGTCCCGCTGCTGCCCGGCGTACCGGGCGGTGAGCCCTCGGAGCACGACCGGGAACGGTGTGGCGGGCGCCTGCCGGGGCCGCTCCGGCTCCTTCACCGGCTCCGGGGCGTCCAGCACCTCGTATACCCGCTCCGCGCTCCGGCGCACGCGCTGCCGGTACTGCACGGCGAGCGGCAGCCCGAGCACGGCCTCGAAGGCGGCGAGCGGGGTCAGGACGACGACGGCCATGGTCACGCCGTCCAGCCGCCCCGCGGCGGCCGCCTGCGCACCGGCCAGGGCGGCGGCCGTGACGGTCAGACCGGAGATCAGCGCGGTGAGCCCGTCGCCGAGGGCCGTGGCGGTGGCGGCGCGTGAGGCGATCCGGGTGAGCGCCCGGTCGGCCTCGCGGGCCTGGGCGGTCCGCGCGGGCAGGGCACCGGCGACGGTCAGCTCCGCGGTGCCGGTGAGCAGGTCGGTCACCCGCGTGGCGAGCACACCGCGGGCGGGCGCCAGCCTGTGCTCGGCCCTTCGTGCCACCGCGCCGGTGATCAGTGGCACGCCGGCCCCCGCCGCCAGGAGCCCGGCCGCGAGCACCGCACCGGCCTCGGGCAGCAGCCATGCCGTGAAGCCGACCGACGCGGCGGACACGACGACGGCTGCCCCGGCCGGCAGCAGCCACCGCAGCCAGTAGTCCTGGAGGGCGTCCACGTCCGCGACCAGCCGGGAGAGCAGGTCGCCCCGGCGGACCCGGCGCAGCCCGGCCGGCGCCAGCCGCTCCAGCCTGCGGAACACGGCGACCCGGGTGTCCGCCAGCATCCGCAGCACGGCGTCGTGCGACACCAGCCGCTCGGCGTACCGGAACACCGCCCGCCCGATCCCGAACGCCCGCGTCGCGGTGACCGCCATCATCAGATACAGCACGGGCGGCTGCTGCGAGGCCCGCGAGATCAGCCAGCCGGAGGTGGCCATGAGCCCCACGGCACTCCCCAGGGCGAGACTCCCGAGCAGCAGCGCGAGTCCCAGCCGCCCGCGCCGCGCACCGGACATGGCACGGACACGGGCGAGGACGCCGCCCGAAGTCGCCTGCCCGAGATCCTCGCCCGGGGCGGGCGGACCGACGGGCTCGGCCTGGGCGGTCGCCTCGTCCTCGACGGACCGCGTTCCGGCACCTCGGGCCGCCGCCGACGCCACGGTCACGGCGGCGGAGATCTCCGGCTCCGCCAGCCGCACGACCCGGTCCGCGACCTCCAGCAACGCCGGCCGGTGCACCACCAGCAGCACCGTGCGGCCGGCCGCGAGGCGCCGCACCGCCGCGACGACCTCGGCCTCGGTGGCCCCGTCCAGCGCCGCTGTCGGCTCGTCGAGCAGCAGCACGGGCCGGTCGGCGAGGAACGCCCGGGCCAGCGCGAGCCGTTGCCGCTGCCCGGCGGACAGCCCGGCACCGTCCTCACCGAGCAGGGTGTCCACGCCCTCGGGCAGCGCTTCGACGAACTCCAGCGCCCCGGCGTCCCGCAGCGCCTGCCGTACGGCGTCGTCGCCGGCACCGGGCCGGGCAAGCCGTACGTTCTCGGCGATCGTCCCGGCGTACAGATGCGGCCGCTGCGGTACCCACGCGATCCGGGAACGCCACGACTCCAGGTCGGCACCGGCGAGATCGACTCCCCCGGCCCGCACCCGGCCCTCGTCCGGTCGCACGAACCCCAGCAGCACGCTCAGCAGCGTCGACTTGCCGGCGCCGCTCGGCCCGACCAGCGCGACCGTCTCCCCCGGCGCGACGCTGAAGGTCACGTCCGAGACGGCGTCCGCCGACCGCCCCGGATACCGGACGGTCACACCCTCGAAGGACAGCGCACCCTCCGGCACGACCGCGGAACCGGACGCCGGCACGGGCGTCTCCAGGACCTCGAAGATCTCCTCGGCGGCGGCGAGCCCCTCGGCCGCCGCGTGGTACTGCGCCCCGACCTGCCGCAACGGCAGATACGCCTCGGGCGCGAGGATCAGGATGACGAGCCCGATGTACAGGTCCATCTCTCCGTGCACCAGCCGCATGCCGATCGTCACGGCGACCAGCGCCACCGAGATCGTCGCGAGCAGTTCCAGGGCGAAGGAGGAGATGAAGGCGATCCGCAGCGTCCGCATGGTCGCCCGCCGGTACGCGCCGGTGATCCGCCGGATCGACTCGGCCTGCGCCTTGGCCCGGCCGAAGACCTTCAGGGTCGGCAGGCCCGCGACGACGTCCAGGAAGTGCCCGGACAGCCGCGACAGCAGCTGCCACTGACGGTCCATCCGGGACTGGGTCGCCCAGCCGATGAGCACCATGAAGACGGGGATGAGCGGGAGGGTGCCCACGATGATGGCCGCGGAGACCCAGTCCTCGGTGACGATCCGCGCCAGCACCGCCACCGGCACGACCACCGCGAGACCCAACTGCGGCAGGTACCGGGAGAAGTAGTCGTCGAGGGCGTCCACCCCCCGGGTGGCCAGGGCGACCAGCGAACCGGTCCGCTGCCCGCTCAGCCAGCCCGGCCCCAGCTCGGCGGAACGCTCCAGGAGCCGCCCCCGCAGCTCGGACTTCACCGCCGCGCTCGCCCGGTGCGCGGCGAGCTCGGTGAGCCAGCCGACCAGCGCCCGGCCGACGGCGGCAGCGGCCAACAGCAACAGGGGAGTGCCCAGTTCGGACACCGCCATGCGGTGCTCGAACGCGCCGACCACCACCTCGGCGATGAGCATCGCCTGCGCGATGACCAGCGCCGCCCCGACGGTGCCCAGGGCCACGACCGCCGCCAGGAAGAACCGGGTGGCACGGGCGTACCGGAGCAGACGCGGATCGATTGGTTTCACGTGAAACACACCTCAGTGCACGGTCTCGGCGATGTGCTGCGTACCGATCCGCTTACGAAAGACCCAGTACGTCCAGCCCTGGTAGAGCAGGACGACCGGTGTGGCGATCCCGGCACACCAGGTCATGATCTTCAATGTGTACGGGCTGGACGAGGCGTTGGTGACCGTCAGGCTCCAGTCCGGGTTCAGCGTCGACGGCATGACGTTCGGGAAGAGCGTCAGGAAGAGCATCGCCACGGTGGCCACGATGGTGAGTCCCGACAGGGCGAACGCCCAGCCCTCCCGCCCGGCCCGTGCTGCGGCCAGGGCGATGAGGAGCGACACCACGGCCGCGACCATCGCCACCAGTGACGAACCGTCACCCCGGTCGGTCTGCGTCCACAGCAGGAAGGCGAGGGCCAGCAGGGCGGTCACCAGCCCGACGCGCAGCGCCAGCTTCCGCGCCCGCTCCCGGATCTCCCCGACCGTCTTGAGCCCGACGAACACCGTCCCGTGGAAGGTGAACAGCGACAGCGTGACCAGCCCGCCCAGCAGCGCGTACGGGTTGAGCAGGTCCAGGACGCCGCCGGAGTAGTTGAAGTCCTGGTCGATCTTCACGCCGCGGACGATGTTCGCGAAGGCCACACCCCACAGGAACGCGGGCAGCAGCGAGGCCCAGAAGATCGCCGTCTCCCAGTTGCGCTGCCAGTTCTCCTCGGGCCGCTTCACGCGGTACTCGAAGGCGACACCCCGGACGATCAGACAGACCAGGATGAGCAGCAGGGGCAGGTAGAAGCCGGAGAAGAGCGTGGCGTACCACTCGGGGAAGGCGGCGAAGGTCGCGCCGCCCGCCGTGAGCAGCCACACTTCGTTGCCGTCCCAGACGGGGCCGATGGTGTTGATCAGCACCCGCTTCTCGGGCCGGTTGCGGGCGAGCAGCCTGGTGAGCACGCCGACCCCGAAGTCGAAGCCCTCCAGGAAGAAGTAGCCGGTCCACAGGACGGCGATCAGGACGAACCAGACGTCGTGCAGTTCCATGACTGTGCAGCTCCCTCGGCCTAGTACGAGAAGGCCATCGGCTTGTCGGCGTCACGGGAGTCGCCGCCGATCTTCGTGGGCGGGTTGAGGTCGGCCTCGGTGAGCTCCGGCGGGCCCGCCTTGACGTACTTGACCAGCAGCTTGACCTCGATGACGGCGAGGATCGCGTACAGCGTGGTGAAGACGACCATGGAGGTGATGACCTCGGCCTGGGAGACACCGGGGGAGACGGCGTCACGCGTCTGGAACAGGCCGTAGACGACCCACGGCTGGCGGCCCATCTCGGTGAAGATCCAGCCCCAGGAGCTGGCGATCAGCGGGAAGCCCAGCGTGAGGATCGCGATACGCCAGTACCACTTGGTGAGGGTCGGGCCGAGCGCCTTCTTCGGCAGCAGCACGAGATGCGGCACCTCGTCGCCGCCCACCCGCAGGTGCTGCGGCAGCATGAACTTCTTGCGCGTCAGCCACAGCCCGGCCAGGCCGATGGCGAACGACGTCATGCCGAAGCCGATCATCCACCGGAAACCCCAGTAGGCGACGGGGATGTTGGGCCGGTAGTCACCGGGCCCGTACTTCTCCTGCTCGGCCTTGTTGACGTCGTTGATGCCGGGCACGTACGAGCTGAAGTCGTCCTTGGCGAGGAAGGACAGCAGGCCGGGGATCTCGATGGCGACCTTGTTGTGGCCCTTGTCGACGTCGCCGACGGCGAAGACCGAGAAGGGAGCCGGCTTCTCGCCGTCCCACAGCGCCTCGGCCGCGGCCATCTTCATCGGCTGCTGCTGGTACATGATCTTGCCGAGCACGTCGCCGCTGATCGCGGTGAGGAGGCCACCGATGACGACGGTGACCAGACCCAGCCGCAGGGACGTCTTCATCACGGGGACGTGCTTCTTGCGGACCAGGTGGAAGGCGGCGATGCCGACCATGAAGGCGCCACCGGTCAGGAAGGCCGCGGTGAGCGTGTGGAAGACCTGGGCGAGGGCGGTGTTCTGGGTCAGCACCAGCCAGAAGTCGGTGAGCTCGGCCCGGCCCTTCGCCTCGTTGATCCGGTAGCCCACCGGGTGCTGCATCCAGGAGTTGGCAGCGAGGATGAAGTAGGCCGACAGGATCGTTCCGATCGAGACCATCCATATGCAGGCCAGGTGGATCTTCTTCGGCAGTTTGTCCCAGCCGAAGATCCACAGGCCGATGAAGGTCGACTCGAAGAAGAAGGCGATCAGGGCTTCGAAGGCCAGCGGCGCACCGAACACGTCACCGACGAAGCGCGAGTAGTCCGACCAGTTCATGCCGAACTGGAACTCCTGCACGATGCCGGTGACCACGCCCATCGCGATGTTGATCAGGAAGAGCTTGCCCCAGAACTTCGTCGCCCGGAGGTACTTCTCCTTGCCCGCCCGCACCCATGCCGTCTGCAGACCGGCCGTGAGCGCGGCCAGGGAGATCGTCAGTGGGACGAACAGGAAGTGGTAGACGGTGGTGATGCCGAACTGCCACCGCGCCAGGGTCTCCGGCGCCAAAGCCAGGTCCACGTCGCCGCTCCTTACTTACGCTTGTGAAAGCGTTCACATTCACAAGCCATTATGCAGCACGGACTTTCGAGCCCAGGAGGGGGTCCCCTGTCGCGCCGGTCACAACCGGCCTCTTGGCCCGAACTTCAACATATTGTTGAATCGAGGGCATGCAGACACCGACACCACTACGGATACGGATCTCCTGGCCGGCGGGCCATCTCACGGCGTCGCTCGACGACACCCCGACTAGCCAGGCACTCGCCAAAGCGCTGCCCCTCGTCTCGACAGCGCGCACCTGGGGCGAGGAGGTGTACTTCGACACGGGAGTTTCGGTTTCACGTGAAACCGGCGCCCGCGAGGTCGTCGAGCCGGGCACCGTCGCCTTCTGGACCGACGGCGACGCCCTCGCCCTCCCCTATGGGCCCACACCGATCTCACGGGGCGACGAGTGCCGCCTCGCAAGCCCGTGCAACGTCCTGGGCCGCCTCGACGGCGACCCCGGTCTGCTCGCGACAGTGCGGGACGGCGAACCCGTACGCGTGGAACTTCTGGAAGCCTGATCCAGCCCGCTGAGACGGGCTACAGCTCCTTGTGGAACCCTTCCGACACCTTCAGGAAGATGTCGTTCGCCTCGGCCTCCCCGACCGTGACCCGCACACCCTCACCCGGGAACGGCCGGATCACCACACCCGCCTGCTCACACGCCTGAGCGAACGCGACGGTGCGCTCCCCCAGCCGCAGCCACACGAAGTTGGCCTGGGTCTCGGGCACCGTCCAGCCCTGCGAGCGCAGCCCGTCGACCACGCGCGTGCGCTCGCACACCAGCGAGCCCACCCGGCCGAACAGCTCGTCCTCGGCCCGCATCGAGGCGATCGCCGCCTCCTGCGCCAGCTGACTCACGCCGAACGGCACCGCCGTCTTGCGCAGCGCCGCGGCCACCGGTTCGTGGGCGATGGCGAAACCGACACGCAGGCCGGCGAGGCCGTACGCCTTCGAGAAGGTCCGCAGCACGCATACGTTGGGCCGGTCGCGGTAGAGCTCGACGCCGTCCGGAACCTCGGGATCGCGGATGAACTCGCGGTAGGCCTCGTCGAGGACCACCAGCACATCGCTCGGGACCCGGTCCAGGAAGCGCTCCAGCTCAGTCCGCCGCACCACCGTGCCCGTGGGGTTGTTGGGGTTGCAGACGAAGATCAGCCGCGTCCGGTCGGTGATCGCGTCGGCCATGGCGTCGAGGTCGTGCACGTCCCCGGGCGTCAGCGGCACCTGGACCGACGTCGCGCCGCTGATCTGGGTGATGATCGGGTACGCCTCGAACGAGCGCCAGGCATAGATCACCTCGTCACCCGGGCCGGAAGTGGCCTGGATCAGCTGCTGGGCGACACCGACCGAACCCGTACCGGTGGCCAGGTGGGAGAGGGGCACGCCGAACCGCTCGGACAGCTCGTTCATCAGCGCCGTACAGGCCATGTCCGGGTAGCGGTTGAAGTCGCAGGCCGCCGCCGTCACCGTCTCCATCACGCCAGGCAGCGGCGGGTACGGGTTCTCGTTGGAGGACAGCTTGTAGGCCACCGGACCACCCGCCGCAGCGGGCTTGCCCGGCTTGTAGGTGGGGATCCCCTCCAGCTCGGCGCGCAGCTTGGGGCTCGTCTCGCTCACCGCAGTCCTCCTCGTGAAGACCGGCGGCCCATGACCGCCGCCGACATCCAATACTCCTCACCTTATGAGGATTCGGCGCCGCTGCGTATAGCAACGACCGAGCAGCGGGCTCAGGGCTCCCCTTCCCACCGGCATCGGGGGCATCACCGCACCAAGGCGTACGAATCCGGGGGCGCGCCTCACATATATCTACGCGCCGGTGGTGCACGCCGTGGCGCGCATCCCTCGTGCAGGTGAGTTGAGACCTCTTCGCAACATCGCCCCCTTGGCAGGCTCGTGCGCGCCGACGAGACACGTACTGCCATGAGAGCGCTCAACACCCTTGGTTTCCAAAGCAATTACCAGTAAATGATCATGCAGAAACGTGCCTGTCAACGCGTGCATATGCGTCCGCACTACCCCACCGCATGAGCCCTACTATCGGCTCGCCATGACAGCAGCAGGGAAGCACCAGGTGAGCCGCGCGGAAACCTCACGGCGAGGCAGCAGGCCGGGTCGGGCGGGCATCAGAGACGTGGCCGCCGCAGCCGGAGTCTCCATCACGACCGTCTCCGACGCCCTCAACGGCAAGGGCCGGCTCCCGGACGCCACCCGGCGCCATGTCCGCGAGGTAGCCGACCGGCTGGGCTATCGCCCCTCGGCCGCCGCCCGGACTCTCCGTACCGGCAAGTCGGGACTCATCGGCCTGACCGTGACCACGTACGGGGATGAACCTTTCACCTTCACGGAGTTCGCGTACTTCGCGGAGATGGCGCGGGCCGCAACCTCCGCCGCACTCGCCCGCGGCTACGCCCTCGTCATCCTGCCCGCGACCTCCCGCCACGACGTGTGGTCGAACGTCGCCCTGGACGGCACCGTCGTCATCGACCCCTCCGACCAGGACCCGGTCGTCAGCGAGCTCGTCCGGCAGGGTCTGCCGGTCGTCTCCGACGGGCGCCCGGCCGGCGCGCTGCCGGTCACCGCCTGGGTCGACAACGACCACGAGGCCGCCGTCCTCGGCATCCTCGACCACCTGGCCGACGCCGGCGCCCGCCGGATCGGCCTGCTGACCGGCACGTCGACGGACACGTACACCCACCTGTCGACCACGGCCTACCTGCGCTGGTGCGAGCGGGTGGGCCAGGATCCGGTGTACGAGGCCTACCCGGCGCACGATCCGTGCGCGGGAGCCGTGGCCGCCGACCGGCTGCTCGCCCGGCCCGACCGGCCCGACGCTGTCTACGGACTGTTCGACCCCAACGGCACCGACCTGCTCGCCGCGGCCCGCCGCTACGGCCTGCGCGTCCCGGACGACCTGCTGCTGGTCTGCTGCAGCGAGTCCACCGTGTACGCCAACACCGAGCCGCCGATCACCACGCTCTCCCTGAAGCCGCGCCGCATCGGCACGGCGGTGGTGCAGCTCCTCATCGACGCCATCGAGGGAGTGGAGTCCGACCGGCCGGTGGAGCAGGTCATACCGACGGAGCTGATCGTGCGCACCTCGTCCCAGCGACGCTCGCCGCGCACGACGGTCAGCCCGCCGCGATCACCCGAGGAGACGTAGGTCCCGCTCGCGGGTGAAGGGAAGGTCGTACTCCTGGGGAGAAACAGGGCCGGTCCCCCGGAGAGAAGCGATCGTTCTCGCGAAGAGCAGAAGAGCGAGGACGGTCACACGGTGGTCAAAGCCCGGCCCAATCGGGGCGAAAGCCGCGGTGAACTGGACTCTTGCTCTGATTCACCACCCCTGGGTCATCACATGGCGCGATCCGCATTCCTATGATGGGCCCACGACACCCGCGGGCCGCTACGACCAGGCAGTCCGATGCGGTGCAATGCGGCGCGATGGTGGAGGGGTCGATGACTCAGGGGGCCGGTCAGGGACCCGAGGTGGAGCGGACGGCGACGTTGCGCGACTTCCGGGTGCCCGCGTACGTCCACGAGACCGGTCCGTACGTCCACAGCGTCCACCCCGGCGACGTCGCCCCGCCGCCCGAGGAGGCCTACCCCGAGGGGTACACGCCGACCGAGCGCGACCTTCCCGTCATCAACCGGGGTGACACTGTCCAGGTGACCGTGGACCCCGAGACCGCCGCCGCCCCCCAGGCCACCACCGGGCAGGGCCCGCTGTACGTCGTGGGTGACGTGCACGGCTACCTCGACCAGCTGGTGTCGGCCCTCCAGGAGAAGGGCCTGCTCGACGCCGCCGGAAACTGGTGCGCCGGCACCGCCCGGCTGTGGTTCCTCGGCGACTTCACCGACCGCGGGCCGGACGGCATCGGCGTCATCGACCTCGTGATGCGGCTGTCCGCCGAAGCCGCCGCGGCCGGCGGCTACTGCAAGGCGCTCATGGGCAACCACGAGCTGCTGCTGCTCGGTGCCAAGCGCTTCGGCGACACCCCCGTCAACTCCGGCGCCGGTACCGCCACCTTCCAGGCGGCGTGGCTCCTCAACGGCGGCCAGAAGACCGACATGGACCGCCTCCAGGATCACCACCTGCAGTGGATGTCGCGCCTCGACGCCATCGAGGAGGTCGACGGCCACCTGCTCGTCCATTCCGACACCACCGCCTACCTCGACTACGGCCGCTCCATCGAAGACGTCAACGACACCGTCCGCGAGACGATCACCCGCAACGACGCGGACGAGGTCTGGGACCTGTTCCGCAAGTTCACCAAACGGTTCTCCTTCCGCGACGAGGGCGGCGCGGACGCCGTGCGCTCCCTGCTCGATACGTACGGGGGCACCCGCATCGTTCACGGGCACAGCCCGATTCCGTATCTGCTGGGCGAGGTCGGCTCCGAGGACGACGAGGACAACCGCGACCCCGTGATCGAGGGACCGCACGTCTACGCCGACGGACTCGCCATCGCGATGGACGGCGGCGTCACCATGGCCGGAAAGCTGCTGGTCCAGCAACTGCCGTTGGAGACGTGAACGTTCACCGGGCAGGCGTTCCCCTTCGGAGGACTGGGCCGGTGACGGGTCAATTTCGGTAAACCCCCTGTCACCGCATACCGTCACCGCTCTACCATCGGCTTATCCGTAGCAGGCTCCCCTCCGTTTCTGCCCGACGGCTCGTCAGCATGCCGAGCCACAAGCCCTACGGAGCATCGGGGGATGCACATGAACAGCGTTCCGCAGCACTTGTTGAGCGAGGACCGCCAGGAATACGAGCGGATCCTCGATGAGGCGCTGCGCTCCGCACCACACCGTCCCGAACTGGCCGCTGTCGGTCAGCGGCTCAACCCCGAACAACTGCGCACCATGGCGCTGAACGCGACCGCACTCATCACGGCGGCCGCGTCGGCCGAGTACCAGCACTACGTCAAGGTCCGTGACGAACTGCGACAGCCGGCGTCGGCCGGCCCGCAGGCCGTGCGCGAGTCGGGTTCCGCCGATCCGGGCACCGGCGCGTCGGGGCTCGCCGCCACCATGGACGGGGTCGCCGAGACCGCCGGCGCTGGCGCCGTCGCCGTCGTCGCCGTCCTCGCGCCCGTCCTCGCAGGAACGGCCGCGGCGATCTTCCTCCTCGTCGGCTACATCCTGCGGATGCTCAACCCGGATCAGGGATTCGCCCGGACCATGCTCACCACGGGCTGGGTGTTCGGCGCCGTGACCGCGGTGGCGATCCTCGTCGCCGCGGTGGGACTGCTGCTCACGGCCCTGCGGAACAAGCCCACGGCGGAAGGCGGACCGTACGGCGAGCTTCAGGGCGAGGTCGCCCAGGCCAAGGAGGCCTGGCACGAGGCCCTGCTGGAACGTGGCATCCTGCCCTTCCTGCGGGAAGCCCTCGTCGACCCCGGCTCGGCGGCAGCACTGCATCACACGCCCTCGTCCACGCCGGTCAGCCGCATGCCGCACCTCGGCTACGGCCGCCCGGGGTTCACCAGCCCGGACGACGGCGACCGCGGCTCGCGCCCCAGCTTCAGCAGCCCGGACTACACCAGCCCGGACTTCGGAGGGCCGGAGCACCAGCCGGAGTAGCACCCGCCGGAGCCCGCCCGAGCGACGAATCACGCGGGCCGACCCGAGCGGGCCGACCCGAGCGGGCCGACCCGAGTGGGCCGACCCGAGTGGGCGAACCCACAGGCCGGGGGACCATCAGCCCCCGGGCCTGTGCGCGACCGGGTCAGTCCGCGATGGGCAGGTACACGCGGTTCCCGCTCGCCGCGAACTCCTTCGACTTCAGGGCCATGCCCTCCTCGATCTCGGTCCGTGTACCGCCGTGTTCACGGCGGATGTCCTGCGAGATCTTCATGCTGTAGAGCATTACTAGAACCCCCACATGCGCTACGGTCGTTCCAGCAGCCCAGCCATGGACCGAGGGGGAACACGTGGGCAAGCGCGAGGAGTTGGTCAGCAAGCTGCGAGGTACGCCCGAGGGACTGCCGTCCGTCGAGGAAGTGCGCGCCATGCTGGCTTCCGACCCGGAGCTGAAGTGCGTCGTCTGCTACGCACGAATCTCGTTCGACGGCCGGGTGAAGGACGCCCACGGCGTCGAGGACCAGCACCGGGACATGACCGAGACCGCCCGCAGGTTCGGATGGCTCGTCGTCTACCGCTACACGGACAACGACAAGAGCGCGAGCAAGGAGAACATCGTTCGCGATGACTTCGAGCAGCTGCTCGCCGATCTTGCTGCCGGGACGACGCCGGACGGGTACCCGATCCACGGCGTCATGGCCGTCAACGACGACCGGCTGTACCGGCGCCCGAGTGACTGGGAGCGGTACCTGAAGGCGTTCACTACGCAGGAAGGACGGGTCTACCACGACTCGAACGGCATCCAGGACCTCTACGCCGAAGGGTTCGAGATCAAGGGGCTTCTGGGGGTCGCCATGTCCCTCAGCGAGACGAGGAAGAAGGAGCGTCGGAGCAGGAACAGCCACCGCAGCCGGGCGATCCGTGGGCAGTCGGTAGCGGCATGGCGCCCCTTCGGATGGGAGGACGACAAGGTCTCGTTGCGCCCGGACGAGGCAGAAGCCATCCGTCAGGCGGTGAAGGACGTGATCGCGGGTGCCTCCATTTCCGAGATCACGCGCCGGTGGAAGGAGGCCGGCTTCATCACGAGCCGCGGGAACGCCTTCCAGTACCAGACCGTCAAGCAGGTCCTGGTGAACGCGCGGCTGTGTGGATATCGCGAGATCAAGGGCGAGCTTGTACGTGACGGCGACGATCAGCCCATCGTGGGCGAGTGGGAGCCGATCATCACTCCGAAGGAGTGGTTCGCGGTCACGGCCAAGATCAGGGAGCGTGGCCGAGGAACCGGGATGCCGCGCGGTGGCCTGGTCCACAAGTACCTGCTGACCGGCATCCTGCGATGTGGCCACGTGCTGGAGGACGGCACGGTCTGCAACAACAAGATGATCGGAATCAAGGCGAACGACTGGCTCAAGTACCGGCACGCCTACATGTGCAAGAAGACCGTGGACGGCGGCTGCAACAAGACCTACAAGCGGGGCGACAAGACGGACATGGCCATCGAGGAACTTGTCATCGCCAAGCTGGAGCGCGATGCGGCGAGCAAGGCCCAGGACGTTCCGGACTGGGACAAGGCCGATGCCCTGGAGCGAGCCGTCAGGAGCCGCAACGAGCTGGAGCGGCGTTGGCACGACGACGAGGACACGGACATCGATGATGAGACGTTCTTCCGCAATCTCCCGGTCCTCGAACGTCGGATCAAGGAGCTTCGTGCAGATCAGCGGGCGCACGAAGCTCTGAAGGCGGAGGCCGAGGAGGCCAAGGAAGACGTCAGGATCTCGTGGGGGTCGAAGACGCTCACGCAGAAGCGCGAGGCGATCAAGAAGGTTCTGAGCGCCGTGGTCGCAGTGCCGGGTGGCAAGGGCAACAGGACATTCGACCCTGAGCTTCTCAAGCCTGTGTGGCGGACTTCCGAATGAGCTGAAGTCCGAGGATCTCCCCCACGCTCCGCAGCTGGTCATCGGAGAGTGGGGGAGAGTCGCGTAGCTGCCGCTCGATCCACGCTCGTACTGCTGCTTCCTCGCGCTCAGCGCTGGCCTTAGCCGAAGTAGTACTCAGTTGGCATCACCGCCAGCTCGAAGAGCTTCCCGCGCGACGGCGCGGTTCTCAGCGATGTCATCTGCGATTCCGGCGGCGATGAGCGCAGCGCCCGGGGTATGGCCGGAGCCGACGTAGCGCCAGTGCCTGTCCGTGACCGCCCCGGGGACGTCGACACCGCCTACGTGCTGGGCGCGTTCGGCCCGCAGTGCCGCGAAGGTGGTGGAGTAGGCGCGGGACTTGGTGAGGATGTGGCCCCGGTAGCCGAGCGTGTGAGCCCACGTGCGCAGGTTCAGTGGTTCGTACTCGGGCAGGCCGCCCAGGCGCCAGCAGGTCCGCATGAGGGCGCGGACGTGTTCGTTCACGGACGCTGCCTCGATGTCGTCCCAGGTGGTGGCCCTGTAGTCGATGCCGGCGCCTGTCTCGCTCGCTCCCTTGGTGACGTACTTGGCTACGTAGGCGGCTACGGCATCATCGTCAGGCCCGTCGCCCCCGGCGTGTAGTGGGCGCACGTCGACTTGGTCTCCCCAGCGCAGAACCAACTCGCCCACGGCGGGGCTGTACGGCGTACGGACCAGGACGCGGCGAGCGGAGGTGCGCACGGCCTCGATGAGCAGGCGCGCGGCCCAGGGCGGAGGTTCGTCCGCCGGTCCGTTCGGGCCGTCGAGGCGGACGACCGCATGCACGTGGACGGCCGCCCGCCTCTGGTACTCGGCGACCCGGGCGAAGGACAGCCGGGCGTGATCCCGGAAGCGGGACTGTACGAGACCGACCGAGGAGGCAAGCCGCCGTCGGACGTCGATGACGAACCGATCCCATAGCTTCGACGCATGCGCGTGCCACAGCACGTGGCCGGTGTAGTCGTAGCAGTCAGCGCACAGGGGCTTGCCGACAGAGGGATCATCGGGGCCGTGGACAGCGCCGCAGCTCCGAGGACGGTCGTGCTCGCATGTCCCACGGTCACGGCGGGGGCGGCACAGCTCTCCGGTGCGGTGCACGTGGCCGAAGGACGGGGCGGTCAGGGTGACGAAGAGCCGGGGCCGGTGGCGGACTGTGGGAGGGACGTTCTTGCCGCCGAGGAGGCCCGCACGGACGAGGTGGAAGGTGTCGCCCGCATGGAGGCGTGAGCATGCGGGGCAGACGGTTGCCCGGCGGTTGCGGCAGCGGACCAGAAGGCGTTCGCCGGGTTCGGTGCCTGTGTCGTAGTGGCGGAGGATTTCGCCGGTTGTGCCGTCCAGGGTGGTGGTGGAGCCGGAGAGGTGGACGGGGCGGGAGCAGCCACCGGTGGCAGTGATCTGCTCCAGCAGGCGGGGGAATTTGAGGTCTTGGGCGAGGCCGATTGCGTCGCGGTCTGCTTCGGACAGCTGACGCAGGCGCGCCGCGCGGTTGAGGACGGCGCGCCTGTCAGCCGGGGTGAGCTCCGGTGTGATGGTGGGGACCTTCCGGGGTGGGCCGCCGCAGCGGCACGGTGGGTGGGTAGGTGCGCGTTGTCGGTCATGGGGATCGCCTTCCTTGTGGGGTCGGGCGGAGCGAAGTTCAGCGGATGGTTCCGGTGCCCCGGCAGACGCGACAGCGCCGCTGTCGTCCGGTCCAGGTCCTGCGGGCTCCGTCGCCCTTACAGTGGGGGCACCTCACGCGGGGCATGGGCATGCCGTTGCGTTCCCTTCTCTGGTCAGGTGTGGGAGAAGCCGTTGATCAGCCACGTGACGAGGCCGTGGACGGTGTAGATCACCGGGGTCTGGCCGAGGTAGAGGCCGAAGAGGCCGACGCAGACCGCTTCCCAGGCCCGCACGTCACGGGAGCGGACGAGGAGGACGGTGATGATCCCGAAGACCACCGCGAACGTGAACGCCGTACCTTCGCTGATCACTTGTCGTCTCCTTCCGGCGCCGCAAGGGCACGGTTGAGCGCGGGCAGATCCGGGGTGAGTGCTGCGTGCTTCCGAGCCGTCGAGACGGCCTCTTCCGTGGGCGTGAGGTGGGAACGGGCGCGGCTCCAGCTGCCGTCCGGGCCGGTGCACACGGCCACGCCCCGTTCCTCTGCCGTGATGGCTTGTGCGACAGCCACGGCGTCCTTGTTCAGGTCGCCCAGGGTCATCTCTGCCGTGCCGGGATCGTTCACCCGGTGGCAGATCCGGCCGCCGAGCTGAGCCCGCAGGGCGGTGACGCCGGGCCCCAGGTCGGAGCCGACCCGCTGTCCGGCCACCACCAGGTGGACGCCGAGTGCTGCCCCGAGCTGGGCCAGGCGCAGCAGCAGCGTGGAGCACTGCTCGGTTTCCGCTTTGCTCTCGCGGCGACCGTCGGACAGGTACAGCTCTGCGATCTCGTCAACGATCACGACGACCGGCACCGGCCGAAGCTTGTCGGGCAGCTCCCAGATGGAGCGCACGCCGGCCGACCGGCACACGCTCATTCGCTCCTGCATATCGAGGGCGAGCGCGCCGAGCACCGCGACCGCTTCCCGTCGGCTGGTTGCCAGTGCACTCAGCCGTCCGGCGAACAGGCCGAGTTCCATGCCGCCCTTGCAGTCGATGCCGACCAGGGCGACGGGCTGCGGCGCGAGCTGGTTGATCAGCCGGGCCAGCAGGGTGGACTTGCCGGACCGTGTGGCCCCGACGATGAGCCAGTGCGGCACGAGCCGCAGGTTCATCACCCAGGCGCCGCCGCTCTCCAGTGCGCCGATGAGCGCGGAGAGCAGTTCGGCTGGGGCGGTGGCTAATCCGGGCCGCTGTAGCGGATCACTGGCCATCGCCGTCAGCAGGACGAGCCCGCGTTCCGGCGAGGTCACGCGCACCGCGTGAACCTTCCAGGCATGGACGAACGCGTCGGCCGCCTTCAGGTAGGTCGCCGGAGTCTGCCCCGCGTGCAACTGGACAGCAACGGTCAACCCCATGCGGGTAGCCCGCGGAAACGAGAGCCGCGGAGCCGCCGGCCGAACCGGATCCCCCTTGACCAGCAGGTGCCCGATGAGCGTTCGCGCCGGAAGGCGCGAGACGGACAGGTCGTTGAGCAGGGCAACCCTGCGCCAGGTGAACACCACCCGGCACGCGGTCACGGGGTACCCGACCACGTACCAGTGCCAGGCCGGACGGTGGCGCCGAACCAGGTCACCGACGACCAGCACCCAGGCCAGTACCGCCAGGGCGAGCGCGAGCAGGGTCGGCCCCATCACGCGTCACCGCCCTTGCCCTGTGCCGCCGATCCGTGCGCAGGCGTGATCGTGTCGGCGCGGAAGCTGACGCCGTTGCGGTCGCCCATCGACCAGACGAACGCCGTCAGCCCGGTGACCTTGACGACCTGGCCCGCTTCGAGCCCCTTAGGCTCACCGCTCACGGCGATCTCGATCACGGAGATACGCCGTCCGTCCGGCCGCACGGTGACGGCCACGCTGTAGACCGGATTGCCGTCCCGGTCCTTCTTCACCTCCTGCGTCTCGGAGTTGCTGAACTTCACTTCGGGCGCGTTGGCACACCGCAGTACGCCGAGCCGCGCCGTGTCCACGGGAATGGACTGCATTGTTTTTGGCCTCCCTGGCCAGTCGGGACGCCAGCGAGATACTGACGTCACTTGTCCTTACGAGTTACGACTATGGAGCGCTGTACGGCAGGGGTGCAACTACTTATGCTGACGAGTGATGTCGCGCGTGCGACGTACCTACGACCTCACCCGGAGATTGCCGAGATGACGGAGATCCAGCGCCCCGGAGCCCTCTACCAGCAAGTCGCCGCCGCCATCCGCGCAGCGATCCTGTCGGGTGAGTTCGCCCCCGACTCCCTGCTTCCATCGGAAGCCCAGCTCATGGCCCGCTACAGCGTCTCCCGCCCCACGGTCCGCAACGCCATCGCCGCACTGCGGGCTGAAGGTCTGATCGACGTGCGCCACGGCAAGGGCAGCTTCGTACGCTCCAGCGGCCAGCCCACGCTCACCCTCGAACGCCGCATCAGCCGCACTACCGACAGCAAGTTCGTCATGCCCAACGGCGACGCCTGGCAGGAGGCCGAGGAGCCGAGCACCTACCGCACCCGGACCACGAAGGCCACAGGACGACTGCTCGGACTCGCTGAGGAAGAGGCCGTGTTCGGCTGCGACCGGCTCTTGATCGACGCGGCCACGGGTGCCCGCGCAATGCACCGCACGCTGATTCCGTTCGAAGTCGCCGAGGCGGTTCCAGTGCTCGCTGATGAGCCGTGCCAGCCCCCGGTAGCGATCTACCGAGTGCTCACCCAGGACGGACACAAGCTGTGGTGGTCGGAGACGGTCCGCGCCCGAATGCCGCTGCCCGACGAGCGGACCACACTCCAGCTCCCCGACGCGACCCCGATCCTTCATGTCGCCCGCGTCGCACACGGCGCCGACGATCGCCCGCTCACCCTCGAAGAGCTCCGCATCGGCGCGGACCGTGCCGAACTCGCCTACCGGATCACCGCCGACAAGCAGCCCGCGCGACGCGCCCGCACCTGAGCGGCAACCGGCATCGGTCGAAACATCCTTTACTTCCTCAAGGGCGTGCCTGCGGCGCGCCGGGCCACCCGGCCGCCCCGGCCGGGCGTGCGGCGTGGACGCCGGTCCCGTCCGGTCGCCGGGCGCCCCCGCCCTCAGCACGCCCAAGGAGTCATGGCGTCGACCCACTGTCGCGGGCAGGGGCGTGGTGGGCTGGGGGTCGACGGCCTCCGAGACTTTAGGCAGCCACCATGGGGCGAGCCTCGAAGAACAGGGGGCCAATCGGGCACTACAACGGGCAGGGCAACTGCCTGCCCGATTCGCCGGGCCAGCGTAAGGCCCCCTGTTCACTCGCCCCATGGCAGCTCCAGCCCAAAGTCTCTCCGGCCGGCGACTTGCCCACGCGCCCCACTCACCAGCGAAAAGGCGCCTCATGCTGCACCACCGTCGCCATCCGAGCGCGCTTCCAGGAGCTGAGCGAGGCGATCCACGGTGTCCGGCCAGCCCGCCAGCCGCACCACACCGCGTCCGTCCTCGTTCGTCGAGGCGACGGCCCGTACGGCGGACAGCTCGAAACCCACGCTCAGAAGCGCTCGGTTCAGGCGATCGGCCGCCACTCGCGCCTCACGCCATCCCGCGATGTAGTCGACCCCGGACACCCAGAGACCGGAGTCCGCGCCCGTCACGTTCAGACCGTCGCTCAGCCAGTCCTCACCCGAGCCAGTCACGTTGCCACCTCTGCCCTGATCTAGTAACGGATCGTCAACTTCCTTGGACCAGGGCACAAACGCAGCACGGCGGCCCCGGTACCATCAGGCACCGGGAACCGCCGCGTTCCCAGCCGGGCCACCCTTCGCTTTCCAGGGCAGATGGGGTGGCCCGGTCTCGGTTTGTGGTTGTCAGGCGCGGCCCTCCGGTGAGGAGGGGAGCTCCCAGAAGCCGGAGGAGCCGCGCCCTGGCCGAAGGGGTCAGACTCCGGCCGGTTACCGGGCCGCCGCCTCGCTCCCGATCGCGAGGGAGCGAAACGAGGGCGACGGCCCGGAGATCACGAGCGCGGTACGGACTCCATTCCGTCGTTCAAGTCGAAGCGACACCAGACCGTCTTTCCGCCGCGCTCTTCCGGTGTCCACCAGACCGCCGCTGCCAGACGCTGGGCGATGAGCAGTCCACGACCGCTGTCGGGAAGCACCGCCTCAGACAGATCTCCGATCAGCCCGGGAGAGAACACCTCTCCCACCGGAAGCAGCGGAGGGGTCGAGTCCTCATCAGCGACACCGATGAAGAGCCACTTCGGAAACATCTTGAAGATCACGTCGATGCGTCGGCAGGCACCGGGGGCGGACAGGTGTTGGTCTGGCACGGCATGGTTCACCACGTTGCCGACCAGCTCAGAGACGACCAACCGGGCGTCGTCCACGACCGCATCAGCGCCAGCGCCCCGAAGGAACACAGCCGTCATGTCGCGAGCGACGCGCGCTGTGTCACCGAACTCGGCAAAGAGCGTCAGCGTCAGGAAGTGGCCGTCGGAGGACGGCTCCGGTGTCACGAACCAGTGCGCGTACGCGTCAAGCTCACCCGCCAACCGTTCAGTCTTCCCGGCATCCATCGCTTCCCCTTCCGAGGCCCCGCGGCTCTCACGGCACCGCTTGCATCACGCAAGCCAGTACACGGCGAGACGGGCGTGACCGGGAGCGTTCACCAGGGGGTTCACGTGAACACGGGCAAAGGCAAAGGGGGTTCATCAATGAACCCCCACGGTTGATACTGCTGTGACACGATGAACACTCGCCGTCATTCTCGGGTTGGCAGGGGAGCATGAGCCGAGAGCCGAACGCGCAGTTAATCGCCGTCATGGACGAGGCGAAGGTCTCGAACAAGGGCCTGGCGAAGCGCATGAAGGACGCCGCCGCTCAACGGCGCATCAGTCTTGGAACAACGCACGTATCAGTCCAGCGATGGCGGGACGGCGCGGGCATCCAGCCTCAGACAGCGGCACTCATGGCCGAGGTGCTGAGCGCCAAACTCGGCCGCCGCATCACTCCCGGCGATCTCGGCTTCTTCGATCACACACGGCCGGCCACTCCCGAACCGCTCGGTTATCCCAGTACGGTCCCCGACGTGCTGTCGATGCTGGATGGACTCGCCCAGAAACGGGCCGACACCGCCACATCCGAGCAACTGATCGTCTCGGACTCAGATCTCAGCTCCGCCGTCCTGTCGTGGATGATCGCGCGCCCGGACGGCATCCAGACCGACAGGCCCGCTCAGCAGCGAGTCGGCATGCGCGACGTCCGGGCAATCAGGGACGCCGCCGCCACCTTCATGCAACTCGACTTCAAGTACGGCGGAGGCCACGGCCACAAGGCACTGCGCCACTACTTCCGCCATGAGGTCCTGCCCCTGCTCAGCGCCAGCTACAGCGAGAAGGTGGGCACGGCCTTGTTCGGCGCCGCCGCCGAGGTCTCCCAGTTGCTCGCTTGGACCGCATACGACTCCGGAAACCACCGGCTCGCCCACCGCTATCTCACGTCGACACTGCGACTGTCCCAGGTCATCGACGACCGCATGTTCGGCGCCCGCATCCTGGGCAACCTCAGCCACCAGGCGAACTATCTCGGCAACCACACCCAGGCCATCCAGCTAGCCCGCGCCGCAGTCGAGGGGGCCAAGGGCCGGGCAACCCCGCGTGCCATGGCGAATTACTGGGCGATGGAGGCCCGAGCGCTCTCCAACGCCGGTGATCGAACCGGGGCGTCACTTGCCATGAACCAATCTGAGCGCCACTTCGAGCGGTCTGACAGTGCCGATGACCCGCCGTGGTTGAGCTACTTCGACGACGCGGAACTCTTGGGCGAGTTCTGCCACTGCTTCCGCGATCTGAGGATGCGCCGTGAGGCGGTCGAGCACGCACAGCGCGCTGTGGACAGCACTGATCCGCAGTACGCCCGCACCCTCGGTTTCTGCCGCATGGTGCTCGCACAGAGCCAGCTCCTGAACGGAGAGTTGGAAGCCGCCGTCACCACAGCCAGCCTTGCCGTGGACGGCGGCGACTCCCTCCAGTCCTCCCGCTTCCAGCGGTACGTGACCGACTTTCAGGCGGAGGTCAGCGCGTACGCGGCCAACCCCGCCGTCGTGGCCTTCAACGAGCAGGTGAACGAAGCGCTCGCCCGTCTGGACGAGGACGAGTAGCGGCTAACAGGGACGCCAGTCACGCGGTGCATCATCGTTCCGCAAGCCTGCGATGCGCCGGCGGTACTCGGCCGCCGTCCCTTCGTCCTCCTGCACGTTCTGCATCAGCCACGTGGTCATGCCGAACTCTTGGAGCCGCCGGAGCGTGTCGTAGCCGTGCCAGTCGTGCAGGTCGCGCCCGTATGTCCGCACGAAGTCGGCGTACTGCTCGTCGGTCTGCCACCGCAGGCTGTGGTGCTCCGTGGCCGTAACCATCAGGTCCCACTCAGGGTGATCGAAGCAGAATGCCTCGAAGTCGATCAGGATGACTTCCCCCCGGTCGTTCACCATGAGGTTCTGCACGTGAGCATCACCGTGGACCGGCCCCTTGGGCGTCTCGAACCGCAAGCCCTCGAACTGGTCCCGCAGCTCACTCCACCGCTTGCGGAGGAAGACCCTGTCATCTTCCGGGATCGCTGCCTGGCTGATCCGCAGTTCCTGCTTGTCGAACGGGTTGAACGAGGGCAGCTCCAGGCCAACGGGCAACGTCATGGAGTGCAGGTCTCGCAGGATGCCGCCGAGTTCCCCATACGTGGCCTTGCGGCTGCCCTCGACGATGAGCCGCCAGAAGGTCACCGGATGGCCATCGATCAGGAACGGCTGCTCCAGCCCGTCGACTAGGCGCGCGGCAGGGAACCCCTCCTCGGCCAACCACTGTGACACCGCAACCTCAACGCGTGCCTTGGGCAGCCACGGTTCTCCCCGCGCCACTCGCACGATCACTGGCTCTGCGTCCAGGCGGAAGAGCGCGTTCTCTCCCAGCCGGATCAGCTCTGCCCCTCTGTCGTCCAACCCGGCCGCCAGGCAGGCCGCGCTCATCACCTGCGCGGCCCTCGTCGAAGTGAACCCCTCTTGCGATCGAGCAGCGTCAAGCGCCATGCCCGTACCAGCTCCCCTAGTCGTGCGCGATCAACCAGCGCACGCCTTTGGGTGACCAACCCACGTACGCCAGACACACGTTGACCGTACCCAAGGACACGGCTTCAGCACGAGAAACGCCTACCCGGTACCCCCTTCCCGCTCTCGGTCCAGCTCTTCAAGCAATTCACCCACTGCGTTGCCGCTAATCAAATTGACCGAGCGCAACTCAGTGAAGAATTTCTCGGCTTCATCGCTATTCCCCATAGCCAGATTAGCCCTCACCGCACTCGCATAGCTAATCGCCCTAAAATAGGGGGCGCTGAATGACTTGCCGATCCGAATAGCTTCCGTTGCATGAAAGAGCGCCCTGTCGTTCATGTCTACTTTTAGGTATTGCTCCGCAATCATCTGATGTGCAGCTGCGGCATCACGCACTTCACCGTGATCCAAAAGGTATCGAATAGCCGCGTCGGCATATTTTGCAGCTTCCTCCACCTTACCGACCGAAAAGAGCAATGGGACCTGCGACATCGTTGTTCGCGCAAGCCGCTCAGCATCACCTAGATGCGTAAAGACAGAGACAGCTTCTAGATATAGCCTCTCTGCCTCCTCTGACCGCCCAAGAGCATGAAGAACCTCTGCCGCATTAGACTGAGCTAGAGCCGCCCCTGAGATGTCTCCGAGGGTTCTTGATAGCTCGATATCCCGCAAGTGCAACTCAAGCGCTTCATCATCCCGACCTTGCCACCTTAGCGCAATACCCAGGTCATTCAGAACCATACTTACCTTGTCGAGATTACCTATCCTTTCGAATCTATCGAGAGATCTTCTGTGAAACTGCTCCGCCTCTTCAAATTCCCCAAACTCCACGAGCACCAAAGCTATTGTGTTTAGTGTCTCTGCCGTTCCTAGCTCATCCCCAAGCTCCATACAAACTTGAAGATCCTGCTTGAAGCAGTTAATCGCCTCACGGGAGTTACCCAGAGCCCTATGCACCGTGCCGAGGTTGTACAGGCCTTGACCCAGTTGATTCTTCACCCCGAGCCGCTTCGAAATTTCGATACCCTGCTCAATTAGAGGTTTCGCCCCCTCAAGATCACCACACTCCATCTTGAGGCATCCCAGTAGATTGGAGGCTATAGATATCGAGAAGTCTTTCCCAGATTCGACTGCACGCTCGTAAGCCATTTCCGCAACCTCATGACCGTAGAAAAATTCTCGCCGATGGCGCGCCAAATTGACTCTGGCGTTCAGCAGGGAAAGCTCTACGTCATACGACTCAGTCACATCTGTTGCCTTGAGTCCAAGGCTAACGACCTCCTCTACTACCTGCCACTCGCCGAGAAATTCACAAATGGCGCAGAGAGGCATAGCTAGGATTTCTGCATTGCTTGGCCCCTCGTGCTCCAGGGACAAACTGATTGCCGCAGTAGCGCTCAGCAGTTCAGCGCGAGCCCAGGTGATGGCAGAGTCAACGGTTTCAATATCCGCGTAATACTTGGTTGGCGCCTCCAGTTCGCCGAATTTACCAATGAAAGCAAAGTTGACCCTCAAGGCCGAGTTACGAAACCACTCCAGCATTCGATGAATTGAAGCGGCTCTCTTCGCTTCTGAGTCTTTGAGGTTCTTCTCACGCGAATAAACCTTTAGCAAGTCATGGAACCTGAATCTGCCGTAGGTGGAGGAAGATTCAATTAAGTTCGCCTCGCTCAATTTCTCAAGCGTCCTCCGGGCTTCTAGCTCGCTACAATCAATGAGTGCTGAGCAAACCCCCGGCCCGAAGTCCTCCCCAGGCGCTAGCGACAGTCGCTTGAACGCGTTCTTGGTTCTCTTCCCGAGTCTGCGGTAAGAGAGATTGAACGCTGCGCGTACGGCTAGATCTCCGGCTTCAAGGCTTCCCAAAATGTTTCGTTGATCGCTCAACTCGGCCGCGAGGTCCAACACTTTCATGCCAGGCGTGGATGTTAGCCTATTTGCCGCAATTCTTAGCGCCAGGGGGAGACTGCCACATGCATCAACGACAGCACGTATAGCTTCGGGGGTAGAATCTTTCGCGCTCTGCCCGATTACCCGTTGAAGAAAGTCTTTCGCTGTCTCTGAGGGGAAAGTTTCCAAGTCGATGCGTGCGGCTCCTTCAAGGCCACGCAATCGACTTCGACTAGTTACCAGAACGTGGGCGGATCCGCCGGGGGGGCAGAGAGGGCGCACTTGAGATTCATCTGCTGCATTATCGAGAACAACGATCAGAGACCGGTTTGCCGTTACGCTTTTATACTTGTCTAGACGGGCATGCGGATCCGTTGGAATCTCATCCTCTGGGATTCCAAGTGCATGGATGAATCTTGCCATGACCTCTTCAGGCGATGCTGGCTTTTCGTCCGCGCCCCGCAGATCTGCATAGAGATTGCCTTCCGTGTACGTCTCAGCTGTCTTGTAGGCAACATGGACGGCCAGGCTAGTTTTTCCAACGCCAGGCTTTCCGGTGATCAGGGTCACTGTTCCAGGAGCCTGGTTTTCGATGCAACGAATCTCCTCCTCACGGCCAGTAAAATCTGAAACGTCTGGCGGGAGAAGATGCAACTGGGGGGTGATCGTTCGCCGTTCCCCGTCTCCCATTGAGAAGTTTATAAACGTTGGGTTAGTTAGGACCGGACCGCTACTCTCTCCGCCAATGGCGACCGAAGCATCACCACTAGACTCGACGCTGCGCCGCATCAAGATGCCCCACTAGACTCACCGCTGTAATTGGTCTCGATGGAGCCTTCCGCGTCCCCGCCGATAGCTACTGAGCCAGCCCCTGCCGCTGTGACACCGTGAGACTGCGGATGGCTGGCAGATGTTGCCGTCGCATCACTCACCCTCGTCGTGATCGTCGCGCGGGACGAGCCAGCCACAACAACTGAGCCGGCACCCGTCGCTGCCACGGCAGGCTGCCCAGAGCCGGGAGTACGACTGAGGTAGTACTGCAGTGCTGAGCCGAGTAGTACGAGGACGATGAGTGTGACCCACCAACCCCACGCTGCCTGGTCCGTGATCACGTTGGTGACCAATCCCGTTGCAGAAGCCGCCACAACCGTAAGTGCGGCAGCGACCCCGCGCTTGGCAATCTCCGACACATGACCCCCATTGGTGACGTGCGATCAGATGCCTAGCGTTACACAGCGCACCTTTCCTGGGTACTCGGACGCTGACAAACCTCAGGGACCTGGCGCAGGGGGTAGTGCGCGAGGGCCGCGGAGCGGAGTGCAGAGCACCAGTACCACTCGGCTCCTCCAGCACTAATGACCTTCGTTGTGCCGCATGCCCCTGTTGGGCGGCAGAGATCACTAACTCCACCGCCCAGCGCCATGGGCTGATCAGTCAACGACCGGCAGATATACCCGGTTGCCGCTAGCCGCGAACTCCTTCGACTTCTGGAGCATCCCCTCGGCGATCTCCTCGGACGAGGCTCCCTCAGCCGCCGCACCACCGAACCTCTCTGTGATGCTTTGGCTAATTTTCATGCTGGACAAGTCCAGACCGGAGTCGCGCCGCCTCGTTGTCTTACGCGGATGGCACAGTGCACCACCATGAAAACTGACCGGTTCTGGAACATCATCGAGTCCGCGCGTTCGTCGGCCGCCATCTCTGGCGTGGCCTTCGACGAAGCCTTGGTGGAACTGCTCGCCGGTAACCCTCCGCAGGAGATCCTGGAGTACGCCGAACGGTTCGATGAGGTACACGACGCTCTGTACCGCTGGGACGTCTGGGCTGCGGCGTACCTCATCGGCGGCGGCTGCTCCGACGACAGCTTCATGGACTTCCGAGCAGGAGTGATCGCGCTGGGGCGAGGCTGGTACGAGCGCACAGCTCTTGATCCGGACAACCTCGCCGAGCACCCCACTGTCATCGCAGCCGCGAGCGCCCACCGCGACGAGGCACTGTTCTACGAGGACGTGAACTACGCCGCCGTCGGCGCCTTCGAACGCCTTACGGGAAACCCGGATGCCTTCTACGAGGCTTGGGCCAGGTACCGGTCAGTCGCTCATCAGGACGCTGATGCAACAGACATGGGGGAAGACTTCGACTTCGACGACGCGAATGAGATGTATCGGCGACTGCCCCGTCTGGCGAGGCTCTATCTAGGAGCCGTCTAGATGGAGTCGAGAACCAGGAGCCGGCTCACAGGTATCGCACCCGGTCCACGCCCCAGCGAACTGACGTCGTCGTCCAGCCCCTCAACAGACGCTCTGCCGTTGAGCACGTAGGCAGATCCGTGCACCCACAGGCCGGACAGAACGGCCCACGACTCCACGAGCCGCGGGCCGTCCCACACGGTTCCGACTAATCAGCCAGCGGCAGATAAACCCGGTTCCCGCTCGCCGCGAACTCCTTCGACTTCTGGAGCATCCCCTCGGCGATCTCCTCGGACGAGGCTCCCTCAGCCGCCGTACCACCGAACCGCTCTGTGATGCTTTGGCTAATCTTCATGCTGCAGAACTTGGGACCGCACATCGAGCAGAAGTGAGCCGTCTTGGCGGGCTCGGCGGGCAGGGTCTCGTCGTGGAACTCCCGTGCCGTGTCCGGGTCGAGGGCCAGGTTGAACTGGTCCTCCCACCGGAACTCGAAGCGGGCGTCGGACAGCGCGTCGTCCCACTCCTGGGCACCCGGGTGTCCCTTGGCGAGATCGGCTGCGTGGGCGGCGATCTTGTAGGTGATGACGCCGGTCTTGACGTCGTCACGGTTCGGCAGGCCCAGGTGTTCCTTGGGCGTGACGTAGCAGAGCATCGCCGTGCCCCACCAGGCGATCATCGCGGCACCGATGCCGGAGGTGATGTGGTCGTACGCCGGGGCGACGTCCGTGGTCAGCGGGCCGAGCGTATAGAACGGAGCTTCATCGCAGATCTCCTGCTGAAGGTCGATGTTCTCCTTGATCTTGTGCATCGGGACGTGGCCCGGGCCTTCGATCATGGTCTGTACGTTGAAACGCTTCGCGATCCGGTTGAGTTCCCCGAGCGTGCGCAGCTCCGCGAACTGTGCCTCGTCGTTGGCGTCCGCGATGGATCCGGGCCTGAGGCCGTCCCCGAGCGAGTACGTGACGTCGTAGGCGGCGAGGATCTCGCAGAGCTCCTCGAAGTTCTCGTACAGGAACGACTCCTTGTGGTGCGCGAGGCACCAGGCAGCCATGATCGAGCCGCCGCGGGAGACGATGCCGGTCTTGCGGTTCGCGGTCAGCGGCACATAGGCCAGGCGCACGCCCGCGTGGACCGTCATGTAGTCCACGCCCTGCTCGGCCTGCTCGATGACGGTGTCCTTGTAGATCTCCCAGGTCAGTTCCTCGGCCCGGCCGTCGACCTTCTCCAGTGCCTGGTAGAGCGGCACGGTGCCGATGGGGACGGGGGAGTTGCGCAGGACCCACTCGCGCGTGGTGTGGATGTTGCGGCCGGTGGAGAGGTCCATGACCGTGTCGGCGCCCCAGCGGGTCGCCCAGGTCATCTTCTCGACCTCCTCCTCGATCGAGGACGTCACGGCCGAGTTGCCGATGTTGGCGTTGACCTTCACCAGGAACCGCTTGCCGATGATCATCGGCTCGATCTCCGGGTGGTTGACGTTGGCCGGCAGCACGGCCCGGCCCGCGGCGATCTCGTCCCGCACGACCTCCGGCGCCACGTTCTCCCTGATGGCGACGTACTCCATCTCGGGCGTGATCTCGCCGCGGCGGGCGTACGCGAGCTGCGTGACCGCCTGCCCCGCCCTGCCACGGCGCGGCAGGCGCGGCCGGCCGGGGAACACGGCGTCCAGGTTGCGGAGGCCGCCGCGGGGCGAGGTGTGCTTGATGCCGTCGTCCTCGGGACGGACGGGGCGGCCCGCGTACTCCTCGGTGTCACCGCGGGCGATGATCCAGTTCTCGCGCAGTGGCGACAGGCCCCTGCGGACGTCGGTGTCGACGACGGGATCGGTGTACGGGCCCGACGTGTCGTACAGCGTGACCGACTGGCCGTTGGTGAGGTGCACCTGACGGACCGGCACGCGCAGGTCGGGGCGGGTGCCCTCGATGTACGCCTTGTGCCAGCCGACGGACTTCCCGGCCTCCTCGGACTTCTCGTCCTGAACGGAGGCAGGCGTGCGTGCGTCCTTGTTGGTCATCAGACCTACTCCCTACGCCGGCATTACCCGGTAACAGGTTCGGCGGTCGACGCAGCGGTTTCCGTCCGGCGATGGTTCGTGTGAAACATCACTCGACTCCGGCGATGTTTCATGTGAAACATCGCTGGGACGGAGGTCAGCGCCCTCTCAGCCCGGTGCTCCGAGCTCCCGCGTGTACAAAAGGTGCCTCCACGCTAGCGGCAATTCTGGCGCGGTGAACAGAGGGCCCCCCTCGTTCTTGCGATGATCGGTCGGTGACCACGACGCAGCGTCCCCCCTACCCACCGCCCGAGCCGCCCCGCGGATCCGGCGCCGGAAACGGCAACGGCCGTGGTGACGGCCATGACTTCGCCGCCGGAGGCGGGCAGGGTCAAGCCAGGCGGCAGCGCCCCGGGCCCGGATACGGGCATGACCGGGGTGACGGGCGTTTCGGCCCCTCGGGCGGCGGTGAGTACGGACCGGGCTTCGGTGGCGGCCCGGGTGCCGGTTCTTCGAGTGGTCACGGTGCGCCCACGGGCGGTCAGGGCCCCGGCCACGGCCCCGGTGGTGGGCCCGGTGGCGGCGACGGGCACGGCCACGGTCACGGTGCCGGTGGCGCGAACGGCCATGGCGGAGACGACGGGCGCGGGCGCGGTGACGGGCAGGGTCATGGCGGAGGTGACGGGCACGGGCGCGGTGGCGCTGACGGGAATGGCCGGGGCGGCGATGACGGGCACGGGCACGGTTCCGCCCCGGGCGGCGGCCACGGGCATGCGCACAGCCACGGTCCGGCCACACCCGTCTCCATGCACCTGCGCAAGGTCATCGCGGCGGTCCTGATCCCCTTCGCCGCGGCGGTGCTGATCGGGCTCGTCGTACTGTGGCCGGGCGGTGCCCCGGCTCACGAGCGCACCGGCGTCGGCTTCGACCGGCAGACGCAGGACGCCACAGTCACCAAAGTGGTCGAGGTGAGCTGCAAGGAGGCCGGCGCTTCGGGCGTTCCCCCGACCGGCGACACCTCCACCGCTGAGGGCTCCTCCGCGGTGCAGCAGGAGCAGGGCACCTGCAAGCGGGCGACGATCCGGGTCGACACCGGCGACGACAAGGGCCGTACGTTCACCGAGATCGTCCAGCCCGACCAGTCCCGGCAGCTGCACGAGGGCCAGAAGGTCGTCGTCGCCTACGAGCCGTCGGCGCCGAAGGACCTGCAGTACTCGGTCACCGACGTCAACCGTCGGCTGCCCATGGCTCTGCTCGCCGGCATCTTCGCCGTCGCCGTCGTGGTCGTCGGGCGGCTGCGGGGCGTCATGGCACTAGTCGCGCTGGCCATCAGCTTCATGGTGCTGAACTTCTTCATCCTGCCCGCGATCCTTCAGGGTTCGAACCCGCTGGTCGTGGCGGTGGTCGGTGCGAGCGCCATCATGCTCATCGCCCTGTACCTCTGTCATGGTCTGTCCGCCCGGACGTCCGTGGCGGTGCTGGGCACCCTCATCTCGTTGCTGCTGATCGGCATCCTCGGCTCGGTGTTCATCGACTGGGCCGCGCTCACCGGCAACACCGACGACAACACCGGCCTGATCCACGGGCTCTACCCGACGATCGACATGAGCGGTCTGCTGCTCGCCGGCATCATCATCGGCTCGCTGGGCGTGCTCGATGACGTGACGGTCACCCAGACCTCGGCGGTCTGGGAGCTGCACGAGGCCAACCCGTCGGTGGGGTGGCGCGGGCTCTACCGGGCGGGTATCCGGATCGGCCGCGACCACATCGCCTCGGTCGTCAACACGCTCGTCCTCGCCTACGCGGGTGCCGCGCTGCCGCTGCTGCTGCTCTTCTCGATCGCGCAGAGCAGTGTGGGGACGGTCGCCAACAGCGAGCTGGTCGCGGAGGAGATCGTGCGCACGCTGGTCGGTTCGATCGGTCTGGTCGCCTCGGTGCCGGTCACCACGGCCCTGGCGGCACTGGTGGTCTCGGCCGACCGGCCCGGCACGGAGCCCGCCCCGGAGACCGCAGCGGTCCCGGCGCGCGGGGGGAGGGGCCGGCGCCGCAAGCGCTGACACCTCTGTGCTGCGGTCGGCTACGAGGGAGTGCACCGGCGCCTGGTGCGGGCCCGGACTCCTGGGGCCCCGACGCCCCTGCGTCCGGCCCGTTGGCCCCGACCGCCTCGACGCCTCGGACCGCCTCGTCCCGACCGCCTCGGACCGCGCGAAGATCGCCGGGTCATACGAAGATCGCAGGAAGAAGCGTTCCTGCACAGCTCGGCGGCATCCGGTGAAGCGTTACTCCACCGTGCCGCCGGGCCCATGTCTCAACCAGCGCCCTGCTCGGCGAGGATGCGGTCCAGGGCCTCGTCGAGGTGCGCGTCGAAGTCGGCGAGCGAGCCCTCCTGGCCCAGCGGCACCAGCTTGTCCGTACGGTCCAGGAAAGCGACGAGCGGTGCCGTCGAGGACCGGAACAGCGCCTGATCGCTGCCCACCTGAAGGCGGATCAGCACCTCGCCCAGCGCGTCAGGGTCGACGGGCGTTACCCGCACATCACCCTCTCCGCACGGCCGGCCGACCCCGTCGATCAGCAACTCCCGCCCGAAGGCCCATGTCACCGGGGCGTCCCCGGGCAAGTGAAAGGTCAGCCGGACGGCATAGGGATCACTGGACTCATAGCGCAGCTCCACGGGAATGCGGAAGGAGAGCTCCTCGGACACGAGAAAGCTCATCATGACCTCTGCTTGTACGGACTCGCGCATCGATAACCCCGTCATTCGCCGTGACTGGCCGGGAACGAACCTCTGACACTTGGTGGAATCTTGCTGAACGTACACAGCAGATCACAAGGAGTGAGTTTTCACATACTGATAGAGAGCGCGAGCGAGCCGAGCACCCGCCCGATCTCGGTCTGCAACTGACGGGCTGCGGGGAGCAGTCGGTCGGCCTGGTGTGCGGGCAGTGAGATGGCCATCGTCGCGGCCGTGGTGCCGAGGGTGAGCGGGATGGCGGCGCACACCGCGCCCAGGGCGTACTCCTGACGCTCGGTCACGAGTTCCATCCGCCGGACCCGCTCCAGACGCCGGAGCAGACTGTGGTTGTCGCGCACCGTGTACGGCGTGAGGGGCTGCACCGGGTAGCGGTCGAGGTGGTCACGGCGTGCTTCCTCGTCCAGCTGGGACAGCAGACACTGCCCGACGGCGTGCGCGTGCCCGGTCTCACGGAAGTCCGCCCATTCCTCGACCGCCGGGTTGCCCGGGGTGTCGGAGACGCACATGACCTCGATCTCGCCCTCGCGGTACACCGCGTAGTACACGGGTACGCCCAGGACGTCCCGCCAGTGTGCGAGCGCGTCGACGACCGTGCTGCGACGTTTCTGCCGTGCTCCGCTGCTGCTCAGCCGCTCGGCCGCCTCGCCGAGGAAGAACAGGCCCTTGTCCCGGCGCAGATAGCCCTCGTGCACGAGCGTGCGCAGCAGGTGGTACGTCGTGGGCAGCGCCAACCCGGTCTCACGGGCCAGTTGTTTGGCCGGTGCCCCGTACTCGTGTACGGCGACGGTCTCCAGCAGGCGCATCGCGCGCTGCACGGAACCGATGAGAGTCGGCGCGGGCGGCGGTGCGGAGCGGGGTGGTGGCCCGGACGGCGCCGCCGAGCGCGGTTGCGCGGGGACGGTGTGGAGCTGGACGGGTGCGGTGTCAGCCGGGACCAAGGGTCTCTCCCGAAACGCGAGGGGGCAGACCGTGCGGAGGAACACGGTGGGGATGAATGCCGCTCGCGGGGAAGTCCCCGCGTCGAGTTCCGGACTCTATTCGTCTGCCACCGCACGCAGACGGTCCGGACGGGAAACTTCCCTCGCCCGAGGGAACGGGTGATTCCAGGTGTTTCCCGCTACCCCCACCGGTTTCCCACCGGCCTCACCAGTCGCTGCGCGACGAGGAGCTCGAAGTGAACTTCCGTACGACGTAGATCAGTCCACCGACCAGGGCCACGAAGACCAGCACCTTGAAGAGCAGTCCGATGACGAAGCCGACCACACTGGCGATCAGCCCGCCGAACACGACCAGGGCGATGACCGGCACCGCGATCCACTTCACCCACCACGGCAGTCCCGTGAAGATCTCTCGCATCGCCCTCGTCCTTACCTTCCCACCCGTTGGAGTGCCGGGCCCTGTCGGTCCTTCTGGATCTCTGATGTCCTGCACTCGATGCTAGGTGCGTGAGGGGGTCGAACGGGGGCCTCGCACCCCTTGTCCTCCCCTGACCGATCCCCTAGGGAACCCTGAGGCGGTGCGTCAGCTCTCGGGCGGAGAGAAGACCACCATCACCCTCAGGTCCTCGGTGATGTGGTGGAACTTGTGCGCGACGCCGGCCGGCACGTAGACCACGCTGCCGCGCGCCACCTGGGTCGTCTCCAGGCCGACGGTGATCGCGGCACGGCCGCTCACAACGAAGTAGACCTCGTCCTGATTGTGCGGCTTCTGTGGATCCTGCTCGCCCGCGTCGAGGGCGTACAAGCCGACCGACATGTTCTGCTCCCGCAGAAACTGCAGGTAGGCGCCCTCGTTGGCGGCGCGCTCGGCCTCCAGTTCGTCCAGCCGGAATGCTTTCATCGCCTTGTCCGCCCCTGCCTCTTGTGCCCGTGTCCGATCAGGTCTGCCACGATCAGACACATGATGAATTTCCTAGTCAAGACGATCGCGAACGCGGGCGCTCTGGCGGTCGCCGTATGGCTGCTCGACAAGATCACCCTGACCGGTGACAGCACGGGCAAGGAGTTCGCCACCCTGATCATCGTGGCGCTGCTCTTCGGCCTGGTGAACTTCCTGGTCAAGCCGGTGGTCAAGCTCCTCAGTCTGCCGTTGCTGATACTGACCCTGGGTCTGTTCACGCTGGTCGTCAACGCGCTGATGCTGCTGCTCACCTCGTGGCTGGCGGACAAGCTCGACCTGAGCTTCCACGTGGACGGCTTCTGGACGGCTGTCGTGGGCGGCCTGATCATCTCGGTCGTCTCCTGGGCGCTGCACGTCGTCCTGCCCGACGGGGACTGAGCGGACATGACGTACCGGGTCTGCTTCGTCTGCACGGGCAACATCTGCCGGTCGCCGATGGCCGAGATCGTCTTCCGCGCCCGTGTGGCGGAGGCCGGTCTCGACGGGCTGGTGGAGGTCGACAGCGCCGGCACGGGCGGCTGGCACGAGGGTGACGGCGCCGACCCGCGCACGGTGGCCGTCCTGGAGGACAACGGCTACGCCGGCGGCCACACGGCCCGGCAGTTCCGGCCGTCCTGGTTCTCCCGCCTCGACCTGGTGATCGCCCTCGACTCCGGCCACCTCGGGGCGCTGCGCCGCCTCGCGCCGACGGAGCAGGACGCCCGGAAGGTACGGCTGCTCCGCTCGTACGATCCCGCTGCGGGAGACGACCTCGACGTACCGGACCCCTACTACGGGGGCATGGACGGCTTCGCGGAGTGCCTTGAGATGGTGGAGGCGACGAGCATCGGTCTGCTCGCCGCCGTGCGCAAGGACGTGGAGGGACGGGCGGCATGAGCGATTCCGTGACGGATGACGCGAGCGGGACGACGCGGAGCGGCGACGAAGTGGCGGGCACCGCCGGACGGGCGACCGCGGGAACCGGTGACGGTACGCGCGCGGTGCGGGCCGGGCTGCCCGAGCCGGTCAAACACGAGCCCACCCTGCCCGGCCCGGTGTTCGCCGCCCACTTCCACCTGCCGGGCGACCCGACCGGTCCCTACACCTACGGCCGCGACGAGAACCCGACCTGGACGCTGCTGGAGCGCGCCGTCGGCGAGCTGGAGGCGCCCGGCCGGGACGACGCCGAGACGCTCGTCTTCGCGTCGGGCATGGCCGCGATCTCGGCGGCGCTGTTCTCCCAGCTGCGTACCGGTGACGTGTGCGTCCTGCCCGACGACGGCTACCAGGCGCTGCCGCTGGTACGTGCCCAGCTGGAGGCGTACGGCATCGAGGTGCGCACCGCGCCGACGGGCGGCGACGCCCAGCTCGACGTCCTCGACGGTGCGAGGCTGCTGTGGATCGAGACGCCGTCGAACCCCGGGCTCGACGTGTGCGACATCGGGCGGCTCGCCGAGGCGGCACACGCGCGTGGCGCCCTCGTGGCCGTCGACAACACCCTCGCGACGCCGCTCGGTCAGCGTCCGCTGGAGCTCGGTGCCGACTTCACGGTGGCCAGCGGCACCAAGCAGCTCACCGGCCACGGCGACGTCCTGCTGGGCTATGTCGTCGGCCGGGACGCCGAGGCCATGGCCGCCGTGCGCCGCTGGCGCAAGATCGCCGGTGCGATTCCGGGGCCCATGGAGGCCTGGCTCGCGCACCGTTCGATCGCGACGCTCCAGATGCGGGTCGACCGGCAGAGCGCGACGGCCCTGGCGGTCGCCGAGGCGCTGCGCGAGCGGCCCGAGGTGACGGGGCTGCGCTACCCGGGCCTCCCCGACGACCCCTCGCACAAGATCGCCGCGCGGCAGATGCGGCGCTTCGGCTGCGTGGTGTCCTTCACCCTGCCCACGCGCGCGCATGCCGACCGCTTCCTCGACGCGCTGCGGCTCGTGGACGACGCGACGAGCTTCGGCGGCGTGCGGTCCACGGCCGAACGGCGGGGGCGCTGGGGCGGGGACGCGGTTCCCGAGGGCTTCATCCGCCTGTCGGTCGGTGCCGAGGACCCGGAGGACCTGGTGGCGGATGTGCTGCGTGCACTGGACGCGTCGGCCGCCTGACCGTTCCCACGGACGGTCCGAGCCTCCCCCCTCGTGGCTCGGACCGTCCCCCGGTTCCGCGCGCAAGAACCGCCCGACCAAGGCTAGTTGACTCTCTGTCAGTGTCCAATCACAGTAGCGACAGAGACCTATCGACTTATTTATAGTTGAGCACGGCCGTGGGCAGGTGACGGAGGCCGGAGAGGGGAGTGTGCGGTGGATCTGGCCTTGCTGCGGACCTTCGTGACCGTGCACCGGGCCGGCTCCTTCACCCGCGCAGCCGCCCTCCTCGGTCTCTCCCAGCCCGCCGTCACCTCGCAGATACGCACGCTAGAACGGCAGCTGGGCCGCCCCCTGTTCCTCCGGCAGGCCCGCGGCGTGACCCCCACGAGCATCGGCGACGAACTCGCCCACAAGGCCGCGCCCCATCTGGACGCCCTGGTGGAGATCACCGAGACCGGCCTCGACGACGACTCCTCCTTACGGACGCTGCACCTCGCAGGACCTCCGGAGTTCACCGCCGAACGAGCCCTGCCCGCCCTCACGGAGCTGACCGGTGAGGACGGGCAGGGCTTCGCCTTGCGCGCTTCCTTCGGGACGGCCGAGGAAACACTGGAAGGGCTTTCCGCCGGGCATCACGATCTGGCCATCAGCACCGCCCAGCCGCGGGGCGCCCTGCTCACGGCGACTGCGCTCTGCGACGAGGAGCACGTCCTGGTCGCCGCCCCGCGCTGGGCCGAGGAGATCGGCACCGGGCAACCGGACCACAAGCCGGAACCGGCCTTGGAGAAGGTGCCCGTGGTGGAGGTGCACGAGTCGTTGCCCTTCGTCTCCCGCTACTGGGCCTCCGTCTTCGACTCGCACCCGGCCGCCCCGGGCACCGTGATCGTCCCCGACCTGCGTGCGGTCCTGGCCTGCGCGGCCGCCGGCGCCGGCCTGGCGGTGCTGCCCCGCTATCTGTGTGCGCCGGCGCTGGAGCGGGGCGAGGTGGTCGCCCTGCACGAGCCGACGGTGCCGCCGCTGCGGACGTACTTTCTGGTGGTCCGCACCGGGACGCTGGCGATGCCCCACATCGCACGGGCCCACGAGTGGTTGCAGCGGGCTTCGGCCGACTGGTGCTGAGGCCCTTCCGATCAGCCCTGGAGCTGCGTGAGGTGAGTTTCCGGTGCGCCCTGACGGGGGCGCACCGGGGCGCCTCGGCGTAGGTGTCGGGGCGCTCGGGACCGGGCCTCACTCTGGGAGCTCGGCCGGTGACGTTTCGCGATGTTTCACGTGGAACCAGCCGGGCCACATTTCACTCATGACCGTCCGACCCGTGGTCAAGCGCACCGCCCGCGCCGTTCTGCTGGACGGTGCCGACCTGATCTTGATCAAGCGCACCAAGCCGGGTGTGGATCCCTACTGGCTCACCCCCGGCGGCGGGGTCGAACCCAGCGACTCGACCGTCGTCGACGCCCTGCACCGCGAGGTGTACGAGGAACTCGGCGCCAAGATCACCGATGTGGTGCCCTGCTTCGTGGACACCATGGAGCACATCGGGGAGGACGGCGGCGCGACCGGTGTGAAGGTGCAGCACTTCTTCGTCTGCCGACTGGAGTCCATGGACCCTTCGCTGCGCCATGGCCCCGAGGTGGACGAGCCCGTCGGCGAGTACGAGATCGTGCGCGTGCCCTTCACCCGCGTCGGCATCGCCTCCGTCCATCTCGTGCCGCTGTCGCTGCGCCACTACCTGGACGGCAACATCGAGGGCGTACTCGCCATGCACGCGCCCGACCTGGGCTGAGGCACCTGGTCAGCTTCCGGCTGCGACCAGTTCCTCGACGGAGTCGTGCCGTATGCGGTCCGACGGGATGCCGATGTCCCTCAGGGCGTTCATACTGCTGCGGATCATCCCGGGCGGCCCCGAGAGGTAGGCGTCGAACTCGTTCCACGGCCCGTAGGCGCGTATCGCGTCCGGCAGCTGCTGGTTCGCCTGCTGGTCGATGATCGCGCGGACCGAGAGCCAGGGGTGGCTCTGCTGGAGGCGGAGCATGGTGTCGATGTCGTACAGGTCGTGGTCCGTGCGGGCGCCGTAGAAGACCTCGACCGGCCGGCGGTCCCCGTGCTCGGCGACGTCCTCGACCAGGGCCTTGATGGGCGCTATGCCCGTGCCTCCGCCCAGGCAGAGCAGACCGCTGTCGGTGGTGTGGTCCACGGTCATGGACCCGGCGGGCGGGCCGAGCCGGATGATGTCACCGGGGCGGGCGCGGTGCACCAGGGCATTGGAGACCCAGCCCGCCGGAACCGCCTTCACATGGAACGACAGAAGACCGTCGGAGCGGGGCGCCGAGGCGAAGGAGTAGTGCCGCCAGATCCGGGGCCACCAGGGCGTCTCCACGCTCGTGTACTGCCCTGCGAGGAAGGGATACGGCTGGTCGGGCCGGACGGTGACGACCGCGACGTCCGGGGTTCTCAGGTCGTGCGTGACGATCTCGGCGTACCACCAGGCCGGAGCGCGCAGTTCGTCCGCGGCCGCCGCGTCGATCATGACCTGGGAGATCGTGGTGTAGGCCCTGACCCAGGCCGCCTCCATCTCCGTGTTCCAGACCCCGGCGGCGTATTTGCTCAGCGCACCGATGAGGCACTCACCGACGGCCGGGTAATGCTCGGCCCGCGTCCCGTACTTCCGGTGCCCCCGGCCGAGATTCTGCAAGTAGTCGACGAGGACTTCCTTGTTGTCGATGTGCTCGGCGGCGGTGAGCAGCGCTCTGAGCAGCCGGTCCCGCTGGGTGTCCATCGCGGCAGGGAACAGCGACCGCAGGTCGGGGTGGCGGACGAAGAGCAGGGCGTAGAAGTACGACGTGACCTTGTCCGCGACCGGGGCCACCTCGGCCATGGCGCGGCGGATGAGCAGGGCGTCCGGGGAGCCTTCTTCGGCCGGGGCGGTGGCGGCCTCGCCCGGGGATGACCCCGGAGGGTGCCGCTGGGCGGATACGGGCTGCTCGGCAGCGGCAGTTGGGGGCGGAGCCAGCGTGGAGGCGAAGGGCGCGGGGGTCAGCGCGGTCGGTGCGGGGCCCGGCGAGGAAGCGCCGACGAAGCTGGAGACCGCGGGAGAAGGGGCGTGCTGCGCGGCGTCAGGAGCGGGCGTCGATATCGCATCGGGGGTCTCACGCCCGCGCTCCGGCCCGCCGGTGCTCACTCTGCCGGGTGTCGCGCCGGGCGGCGCCGATATGCCGTCTGCCGGCGGTTCCGGGACGGTTCCGGGCCTGCCCACCGGGCGGATCGCCGCCGGTCGCCGGCCTTCTGCCGTCCTGTCGGGCGTCCTTGCGTCGCCGTCCGGCGCCGTCGTGGGGTCCTTGCGGGGTGTGAACCAGCCGCCCCCGCCGCCAGAAGTGCCGTTGTCGGCCGACGTGGTGGTCGGAGCGTCCATGGTGTGCCTCGCCTCGAGCATCTTTCGGTCGGTCTGCGCACTTCCCAGTCGGAAGGTGCCTGCTTTCCCCCGTGGACGGTCTGCGTTCCCATCCTTGTCGCGGCCAATGCGGCCACATTCAACCCGTATTCCGGCCCCGTACGGACAAGTAAGGCGAGAGTGTGACATTGGCCGCAGTAACTCTCGTCGAGCTTCCCACCCGCCTGGACGCTTCCGTCGCATAACCGGAAACGTGGGTCTTCGATCTCTCCGTCCCGTTAGGCTGCACAGCCCTGCACTCGGCCCCCACAGGGGTGTGCCGTCCCGGATGCGAACCGGAGTCGACCCTACCGGGCCCCGTCGTGCACACAAGTCCCCCCTTCCCTCGCCACGAATGCGGTCACCGCGCGAATCATCAAGAGGTCAACTGTGTTGCGGTTAAGCACCGTTCCCGGCGCTGATCGGACACGCGATGTTCTTACGTGTTTCACGTGAAACATCCAGCACCGGCCCACGCCGTGTACGGGTGGCGACAACTGGCCAAAAGCTCGTACGTCTCCACGGAAAGAGGTGGACGCCAGGCGCCTGCGTCGGACAGCCTGACCTGCGTGCCGACTCCTTCCCTTGCCTCCCTGCCCATCCGTCGTTTGACGCTCCGCGATCAAGCCGCCTGCGCCGACTTGTCCGAGGACCGGGGGTGGCCACGGGAGGAGCACAAGTGGGGCTTCCTTCTTACGGCCGGTAAGGGCTACGGCATCGACGACCCCGACGGTGGCCTGGTCAGCGCCTGCGTCGTCACCGAGTACGGACCGCAGGACCCCGCCCTCGCCGCGATCGGCATGGTCCTGGTCGCCGGACGGCATGCCCGGCAGGGCGTAGGACGCCGGCTGATGCGCCACGTCGTCTCTGCGTTGGGTGCCACCCCGCTCACCCTGCATGCCACGCCGTACGGCCGGCCCCTCTACGAGGAACTCGGCTTCAAGGTCACCGGGCGGGCCGAAATGGTCCGCGGGCGCTTCACTCCCGGTGGGCCGGAGTCGACAGTCGCCACGCGCGCCGCCACCGCCGAGGACCTGACCGCGATCCTCCGGCTCGACGAGCAGGTGTTCGGGGCCGACCGCACTCACATCGTCACCCGCCTCCCCGCCTTTGCCGACCAGTTGCGCGTGGCCGAGGAGGGCGGGCGAATCATCGGGTACGCGGGCGCCTGGCCGAACATGGACACTCACGTCGTGGGGCCGCTCATCGCACGCGACACGTCGGTGGCGCAGGCCCTCATCGCCTCTCTTGCCGCTCGCACCGACCGTCCGCTGCGCACGGACATCGATGTGCGGCACGAAGAGCTCCTCGCGTGGGTGAAGGAGCGAGGCCTGCAATCCATCGCCTTCAACTCGGTGATGTCGTACGGGATCACCGAGTTGCCCGGAGACTGGAGCCGGCGTTTCGCGCCGGTCACGGTCGCGGCGGGCTGAGGAGCTTCGATACGACGATGAGGGCTCCCCGGACACCGGGGAGCCCTCATCGTTGTGCTGAAGACGTCCGGTCAGGCGAGGGTCTCCAGGGCGGCCGTGGCGAAGCCGTGGTCCTGCTCCGGGGCGCCGCCGCCGATGCCGATCGCGCCGATCAGCCGGCCGTCGCGGTGCACCGGTACGCCGCCGGCGATGAACAGCAGCGGCCGGTCGAGTGCGGTCGGCAGCGTGTGGAAGAGGCCCCCGGGCTGCACCGCGTCGACCAGGTCGGCGGTGGGCGCGTTCAGCTGGAGAGCCGTGTAGGCCTTGCGGGTGCTGGTCTCGCCGGAGATCAGCACGGCGCGGTCGTCCCGCCGGAAGGCGAGTAGATGGCCGCCCGCGTCCAGGACGGTGACGCTGATGGTGACGCCTGCGGCTTCGGCGGCACGCTGGGCCGCGGCGACGAGCGCGTCGGCGTCCTGGGTGGTCAGCGGGGCGACGGCGGTGGTGGTGTTCATGAGGGAGTTCTCCTGGACGGCGTGCTGGTGGTGCTGGGTCATGGCGTGGGTGGGGGTGGTCCGGTTGCTCAGTGGTGGAGGGCGGCCCGCTGGTCGGCCGGTGCGCCGCCCGTGACGACGGTGCTGGGCTCACCGGCACGGCGCTCCAGGGCGGCCGAGACAAGGGCCAGGAGCAGGGCGCCGGCTGCCAGAGCGGCACCGACCCAGTTGGGCGCGGTGTAGCCGAGGCCTGCCGCGATCACGAGGCCGCCAAGCCAGGCGGACAACGCGTTGCCGAGGTTGAAGGCGCCGATGTTCACGGCGGAGGCCAGAGTCGGGGCGCCGTGCGCCTGGTCGAGGACCCGCTTCTGGAGCGGCGGCACGGTGGCGAAGCCCAGGGCACCGATCAGCGCGATGGTGACGGCCGACAGCAGCTTGTCCTGGGCGGTGACGGTGAACAGCGCCAGGACGACGGCCAGGGCGCCCAGGGAGACGTACAGCATGGGCATCAGGGCGCGGTCGGCGAACCTGCCGCCGACGAGGTTGCCGCCGACCATGCCGAGGCCGAAGAGGACGAGCAGCCAGGTGACGGAGCCGTCGGCGAAGCCTGCGACGTGGGTCATCATCGGCGCGATGTAGGTGATGGCCGCAAAGACACCGCCGAAGCCGAGGACGGTCATGGCCATCGCGAGCAGCACCTGCACGTTCTTGAAGGCGGCCAGCTCGTGGCGCAGGCGCACGCCTTCCGCCTTGGGCATGTCGGGGACGAGCCGGGCGATGCCGGCCAGGCCTACGACGCCGAGGGCGGCGACGATGCCGAAGGTCCACCGCCAGCCGACGGACTGCCCGACGAGGGTGCCCAGCGGGACACCGACCACGTTGGCGACGGTCAGGCCGGTGAACATCATCGCGATGGCTCCGGCCTTCTTGTCGGGGGCGACGAGGTCGGCCGCGACGACCGAGCCGATACCGAAGAAGGCGCCGTGGGCCAGCGAGGCGACGATCCGCCCGATCAGCATGACGGAGAAGGCCGGGGCGAGTGCCGAGAGCAGGTTGCCGACGATGAACAGGCCCATGAGCAGCATCAGCATCCGCTTGCGGGAGACCTTGGTGCCGAGCACGGTCATCAGCGGCGCGCCGAACATGACGCCGAGCGCGTAGCCGGTCACCAGGTATCCGGCAGTGGGGATGGAGACCCCGTAGTCGCCCGCGACCTGGGGCAGCAAGCCCATGATCACGAATTCCGTCGTTCCGATCCCGAAGGCCCCGATCGCGAGGGCCAGAAGCGCGAGAGGCATGGAGGGTTACCTTCCCAGACGATTGCAGGAGCGCTTTACAAGCGTCCACAATAGTTGCAGACGCGGGCTATGTGCAACCGCCGTCAATTGCGGGCCTGCTCTATCCTGGGTTGCAGCCGCTCCGGGACGGAGGAAACGCCAATGACAGCGACGGACCCCGCGCTCACCGCTCTCGCCCAGAGCTGGTGCGCCCTCTCCCTGCTCCACGGGAGGATCGAGGCCCACATCGAGCGCGCCCTACAGGCCGGGCACGACCTCAGCGCGCGCGAGTACTCCCTGCTGGACGTGCTCAGCCGACAGCACGACGGGGACGGCGGACATCTGCAGATGAAGCAGGTCGCCGACGCGGTCGTCCTCAGCCAGAGCGCCACCACACGCCTGGTCACCCGGCTGGAGGACCGCGGGCTCCTGGAGCGCTACCTGTGCCCCACGGATCGCCGGGGCATCTACACGAACGTCACCGAAGCGGGCCTCGAACTACTGGAGGCGGCGCGGCCGACCAATGACGCCGCCCTGCGCGAAGCCCTCGACGAGGCCGCGAAGAACCCCGAACTGGCCCCGCTGGTCCGGGTCGTGGAGACCCTGAAGGCTCCGGTGCCCGCCTAGGGCACCCGCGCGGGACATACACGTCTCCGCACCGGCCGGCTCTGCTTAGGGTGCGTACATGGGAGATCTTGAGATACGTTCCGCCGTCTGCGACGACGTCCCGGCGATCGTCGCCATGCTCGCGGACGACCCGCTGGGCGCACAGCGCGAGTCACCGGATGACCTCGGCCCGTACCTTGCCGCGCTGGAGCGGCTCAGCGCCGACCCGAACCAGCGTGTGGTCGTTGCGGTACGGCAGGGACGGGTCGTCGGCACGCTCCAGCTCACGATCATTCCCGGGCTCTCCCGACGCGGTGCCACCAGGTCGATCATCGAAGGAGTGCGCATCCACGCGGACGAGCGCGGCAGCGGCCTGGGAACACAGCTCATCGAGTGGGCGATCGACACATCCCGGGAGCAGGGATGTCAGCTGGTCCAGCTGACATCCGACAGGACGCGCACCGACGCCCACCGCTTCTACGAGCGGCTCGGGTTCACGGCCTCCCACACAGGCTTCAAGCTCCAGCTGTGACCGGTATGCCGGGGCGTTGTGTTTCACGTGAAACACAACGCCCCGGCATATCACCGCCTAACCGATACCGCGCCATCCCCCGGGATCGACCCCGCCGGGCACAGGAGCACCCTCGTCGTACGGCTGACGCGTGAACACGAACGAGCCGAGGTCCAGATGGCTCACGGCCCCGTCCGGCCGTCGTACGGCCTTCAGGAGTTCGCCGGCGTAGTAGCCCTCCAGCCCCGTCCAGGTGCCGTCGCCGTTCGACCGAAACCGTGAACGGCGCCCGGCGCCGGACAGCGGCCCCAGGGAGACCAGTCCGTCGGCCGTCAGCCGCAGAGCGAAGGCGTGCGTCCCCCAGTACCACTGCCCCGTCAGCTCCAGCAGCGACGGGTCGGGGTCAGCCAGCGGCTTCCACGGTGCCGGGATGCGCGGCTCCGCCTCGGCGACGATGCGGACCAGGTCGGCGGCGACGGCGAACAGCAGCGGCCCGGAGGTGGAGTTGGCCATGACGATCGCTGCCACGTCGTCCTCGACGCTGATCATGAGACACGCGAGGAACCCGGGCAGCGAGCCGGTGTGGCCGACGAGGGACCGGCCGTTCCGTCGCCGGATCTCCATGCCCAGGCAGTAGGCGTATCCGCTCGCCACGTCCGCCGCCTCGTGAGGCGCGGCCGGCGTCCTCATCTCCCGCAGCGACGCGGCGCTCAGCACCCGCTCATCGCCTTGGACCAGGAAGGCAGCGAACCTCGCCAAGTCGCCGGTCGTCGACCAGAGCTGACCGGCTGGCGCCATGCGCCCCAGATCCTCGATGGGCTCGGGAAGCATCACATCGGCCCAGGGATGCACGGCCCAGCCACCCGCATGGGGCGCCTGAGGCAGCACACTCGTGCGGTGCAGGCCCAGAGGTTCGAGCACTTCACGCCGAAGGGCCTCCTCCCAAGGGGCTCCGCGGAGCTTTTCGATGAGCGCCCCGAGCAGTGCGTATCCCGGGTTCGAGTAGTGGAACCGGCGGCCGGGCGGGGCCAGCAGGGGCCGCTCACCCAGAACGTCGGCGAGTTCGGGCCGCAGGGATCCGGAGCTCCGCTCCCACCACGGTCCCGGCGTCTCGGCCGCCAGCCCTCCGGTGTGCGCCAGGAGTTCGGCGACGGTCGCCTCCCCCACACCGGTGCCCGGCAGATGCTTCTCGAGCGGATCCCCGAGATCCAGGGCACCCTCATCGCGAAGTCGCAGCACCAGGACGGCCGTGAAGGTCTTGGTGATCGAGCCGATCCGGTACTGGACGTTCTCGTCCGGCGCGTGCCCTTCCACCGAGGCCCGGGCACCCGTCCACACCGTTGTCCCGTCCCGCACGACGGCCGCGACGAGCGACGGAGCCCGCCCTTCAGCCTGCGCAACGGCGATCCGGTGCAACAGAGCGCGACGGGTAGCGGGAAGGAGTTCTCCCTGAGATGTCGTCATGGGCCCAGTCCACCCGTCCGGGCAGCCCCGCGTCGAGCACATTCAGGGGCCGGAGCCCGTGAGACCGGGTGCAGGGTCTCACGACCGGTGGCACAGGGCGTCGCAAACGCCTGGACGCCTCCCCCTCCGTCTTCGAAGCCGAGGAGGCAGAACGGCAGTACATCCAGCGGCCCGCGCATGACGACTTCGAACGCGCGGCCCTGTGCACTGCGGTCATGACCGACGACGACGGGGTCCTGCGGACCCGTTGGCGGACCGAGCCCTAGCCGGGCGACCGCGACTCGGCGCGCCGTCAGTCCGAAGGACGCGGATCAGGTCTGTGCCATGTCCACGAAGCGTGAGTAGTGCCCCTGGAAGGCCACCGTGATCGTCGCCGTCGGACCGTTACGGTGCTTGCCCACGATGATGTCCGCCTCGCCCGCGCGCGGCGACTCCTTCTCGTACGCGTCCTCGCGGTGCAGAAGGATCACCATGTCGGCGTCCTGCTCGATGGAACCCGACTCACGCAGGTCGGACACCATCGGTTTCTTGTCCGTACGCTGCTCAGGACCACGGTTGAGCTGGGAGAGCGCGATCACGGGAACCTCCAGCTCCTTCGCCAGGAGCTTGAGGTTCCGGGACATGTCCGAGACCTCCTGCTGCCGGCTCTCGGAGCGCTTGGAACCACCGGCCTGCATCAGCTGCAGATAGTCGATGATCACGAGCTTGATGTCGTTGCGCTGCTTCAGCCGACGGCATTTGGCGCGAATCTCCATCATCGACAGGTTCGGTGAGTCGTCGATGTAGAGCGGTGCGGACGAGACCTCGGGCATCCGGCGCGCCAGGCGTGTCCAGTCGTCGTCCGTCATGGTGCCGGACCGCATGTGGTGCAGGGCGACGCGGGCCTCCGCGGACAGCAGACGCATCGCGATCTCGTTGCGCCCCATCTCCAGAGAGAAGATGACGCTCGGCAGGTTGTGCTTGATCGACGCGGCGCGGGCGAAGTCCAGAGCGAGCGTCGACTTACCCATGGCGGGCCGGGCCGCGATGACGATCATCTGCCCCGGGTGCAGACCGTTGGTGAGGGAGTCGAGGTCGGTGAACCCCGTGGGAACGCCCGTCATCTCACCGCTGCGGGAGCCGATCGCCTCGATCTCGTCGAGCGCGCCCTCCATGATGTCGCCGAGCGGCAGGTAGTCCTCGCTGGTGCGCTGCTCGGTGACCGCGTAGACCTCCGCCTGGGCGCGGTTGACGATCTCGTCGACGTCGTCGTCGGCCGCATACCCCATCTGTGTGATGCGGGTACCGGCCTCGACCAGTCGGCGCAGGACGGCCCGCTCGTGGACGATCTCCGCGTAGTACGCCGCGTTGGCCGCCGTGGGGACCGTCTGGACGAGGGTGTGCAGATACGAAGCGCCGCCGACCTTGTTGATCTCGCCGCGTTTGGTGAGCTCGGCCGCGATCGTGATGGGGTCCGCCGGCTCGCCCTTGGCGTAGACGTCGAGGACGGCCTGGTAGATCGTCTCGTGCGCCGGCTTGTAGAAGTCGTGGCCCTTGAGGATCTCGACGACGTCGGCGATGGCGTCCTTGGACAGCAGCATGCCGCCGAGGACGGACTGCTCCGCGTCGATGTCCTGCGGCGGTACCCGCTCGAAGGACGGAGCCGATCCGCTGTCCCACGCCCCGTTGTCCCTGCCGCGCTCGTGCTGTTCGTCACGGCCGCGGGCTCCGTCACCACGCCGGCGGGAGGCGGGCAGACGATCACTGGGACCGCTGTCGGCCCACGGATCGTCCAAGGGCTCGGAAATGCTCACCGAGCCACCTCCTCCCGTCCGCCGGAGCAGACCTAGCCGTGCCCCTCTGTTCTACGGCACGGCACTGACAAATAAGAGGCCCAACTCCGGTTGGCACGCGCCGGTTTTGTGGCGTTTTGAAAACCGGCGGACGGAGCGGGCGCCGGACCACCGTAGGCCTGTCGGCACCGTCAGCCAATCTGGTTATCCACAGGCCATGTGGACGACGGCCCAGATGCTGTGGAGAACTCCGCGAAACCTGTGCACGAGCCGGTGGACAGGCCTGTGAACAAGCAGCGGATCTCACGAAGAGAACCACCCTGACCTGCGGGTTTGCCGTCCACCGGCTGTGCAGAAGAAAAACTTTCCCAACCGGACCAAGATCGCCTCGAACAGTGCACAGCAGTGCACACCCCAGGACGGAAAGTAAGGGCCACAAAAGCTTTGCATCTCTTACCTGTGGACGATTAGATTGGTGCACATGACACAGGCCCCCGCGCGCCGCCGAACCGGCCGGAGACAGCACGACCGAGAGATCGTCGCGCTGGCCGTGCCCGCCTTCGGTGCCCTCGTCGCCGAGCCCCTCTTCCTCATGGCTGACACCGCCATCGTGGGCCACCTGGGCACTGCCCAACTCGCCGGTCTCGGCGTCGCCTCGGCCCTGCTGATGACCGCCGTGAGCGTCTTCGTCTTCCTTGCCTACGCCACGACGGCCGCGGTTGCCCGTCGCGTCGGAGCGGGAGACCTTCAAGCCGCCATCCGGCAAGGCATGGACGGAATCTGGCTGGCACTGCTCCTTGGCGCTGCCGTCGTCGCCGTCGCGCTGCCGACGGCACCCCATCTCGTGGACCTCTTCGGCGCCTCGGACGCTGCGACCCCTTACGCGGTCACCTACCTGCGCATCTCCGTACTCGGCATACCGGCCATGCTCGTGGTCCTCGCCGCCACTGGCGTCCTGCGCGGCCTGCAAGACACCAAGACCCCGCTCTACGTCGCCATCGCCGGCTTCGTCGCCAACGGCGCCCTCAACGCCGGGCTCGTCTACGGCGCCGATCTGGGGATCGCCGGCTCCGCGTGGGGCACCGTCATCGCCCAGTGCGGCATGGCCGCGGTCTATCTCGTGGTGGTTCTGCGAGGCGCACGCAAGCATGGTGCTTCGCTGCGCCCGGATGCCGCCGGGATCAGGGCCTCCGCTCAAGCCGGTGTGCCCCTGCTGGTGCGCACCCTCTCGCTGCGGGCGATCCTGATGATCGCCACGGCCGTCGCGGCCCGGCTGGGCGATGCCGACATCGCCGCCCACCAGATCATCCTTTCCCTGTGGAGCCTGCTGGCCTTCGCCCTCGACGCCATCGCCATCGCGGGGCAGGCCATCATCGGTCGGTATCTCGGAGCCGGTGACGCCCAGGGCGCCCGGGAAGCCTGCCGCCGCATGGTCGAGTGGGGCATCGCTGTCGGGGTCGTTCTCGGCATTCTGGTGATCATTGCCCGACCGGCGTTCTTGCCCCTGTTCACCAGCGACCCGGCAGTCAAGGATGTGGCGCTGCCCGCCCTGATCATCGTCGCTCTCTCCCAGCCCATCTCAGGCGTCGTCTTCGTCCTGGACGGAGTCCTCATGGGTGCCGGCGACGGCCCTTACCTGGCCTGGGCGATGCTGATCACTCTGGCTGTCTTCACGCCGGCCGCCCTGCTGGTCCCGGCACTGGGCGGCGGGCTCACCGCGCTCTGGGCCACGATGACGCTGATGATGACGGTGCGCATGCTGACCCTGTGGCTTCGCACTCGCTCGGGTCGATGGATCGTGACGGGCGCGACTCGCTGACCGTTTCACGTGAAACGCTGCCTGTTTCACGTGAAACGCAGTGTGCCCTGCCCCACAGAACGCGGTGTGCCCCACAGAATCGGTGTTTCACGTGAAACACGCGCGCCCTCGGAGGACGCCAGCCCCGGAGACACGAATGGGCCGCACCCCGCGGGGGTGCGGCCCATCGCTTACTGCTTCAGCACGCGCGCGGCACTCAGGCCGCGACGACCTCGATGTTCACCTTCGCGGCGACCTCGGGGTGCAGACGCACGGACGTCTCGTGAGCGCCCAGCGTCTTGATCGGCGAGCCGAGCTCGATGCGGCGCTTGTCGACCTCGGGGCCACCGGAGGCCTTGATCGCGGAAGCGATGTCGGCCGGGGTGACGGAACCGAAGAGACGACCGGCGTCGCCGGAGCGAACGGCCAGACGGACCTTGACGCCTTCGAGCTGGGCCTTCACAGCGTTGGCCTGCTCGATGGTCTGGATCTCGTGGATCTTGCGAGCACGACGGATCTGCTCGACGTCCTTCTCGCCACCCTTGGTCCAGCGGATGGCGAACTTCCGCGGGATCAGGTAGTTGCGAGCGTAACCGTCCTTGACGTCGACGACGTCGCCCGCGGCACCGAGGCCGGAGACCTCGTGGGTGAGGATGATCTTCATGAGTCGGTCACCCTTCCCTTATCGCGCGGTGGAGGTGTAGGGCAGCAGCGCCATCTCACGGCTGTTCTTCACGGCCGTGGCGACGTCACGCTGGTGCTGCGTGCAGTTGCCGGTCACGCGGCGGGCACGGATCTTGCCGCGGTCGGAAATGAACTTCCGCAGCATGTTCGTGTCCTTGTAGTCCACGTACGTGACCTTGTCCTTGCAGAATGCGCAGACCTTCTTCTTCGGCTTGCGCACAGGCGGCTTAGCCATGGTGTTTCTCCTGTGTGATCAAGAAGTGTGAGTGCGAACCCGTCCCTAGAAGGGGGGCTCGTCCGAGTAGCCGCCGCCTTGGCCGCCGCCGGAGTTTCCACCCCAGCCGCCGCCACCGCCCTGGTTGCCACCGGCGGGAGCGCCGGTCGCCCACGGGTCGTCGGCGGGAGCGCCGCCGCCCTGCTGGCCGCCACCGGGGCCGCCGCCCCAGCCGCCGCCACCCTGGCCGCCACCGCCGCCGAAGCCACCCTGGCCGCCCTGGCCACCCCGGCCACTGGTCTTGGTGACCTTGGCCGTGGCGTTGCGCAGGCTGGCGCCGACTTCCTCGACGTCCAGTTCGTAGACCGTGCGCTTGACGCCCTCACGGTCCTCGTAGGACCGCTGCTTCAGCCGGCCCTGCACGATGACGCGCATGCCTCGCTGGAGCGACTCCGCGACGTTCTCCGCCGCCTGACGCCAGACCGAGCAGGTCAGGAACAGGCTCTCGCCGTCCTTCCACTCGTTCGTCTGGCGGTCGAAGGTGCGGGGGGTGGACGCGACACGGAACTTCGCGACCGCCGCACCGGAGGGGGTGAAGCGCAGCTCGGGGTCGTCGACAAGATTGCCGACGACCGTGATGACGGTCTCGCCTGCCATGGGGGAACCTCTCGGCGGGTTTGCTCTGGCTGCTTGCTACTCGAATCCCGGGATCAGCTGAGCTGGGAAGCTCAGTGGGTCTCGGGGCGGAGGACCTTGGTCCGGAGGACCGACTCGTTCAGGTTCATCTGGCGGTCGAGCTCCTTGACGACCGCAGGCTCGGCCTGCAGGTCGATGACCGAGTAGATGCCCTCGGGCTTCTTCTTGATCTCGTACGCGAGACGACGACGGCCCCAGGTGTCGACCTTCTCGACCTTTCCGCCGCCGTCACGGACGACAGACAGGAAGTTCTCGATCAACGGAGAGACAGCGCGCTCCTCGACCTCGGGGTCGAGGATGACCATCACCTCGTAGTGACGCATGTGGAACCCACCTCCTTTGGACTCAGCGGCCACGGTCGTTCCGTGGCAGGAGGGTTGTGATGCGTAGGCAACGGTATCGGCGACCACTGACAGTCAGGGGTTCTGGAGAGAAGCCCCTGCCGTGACATGGGCAGACACCGGTGCGGACGGTACAGAGTACCCGCACAGCGGCTTGCGGTTGAAATCCGGCCGCCGGGGCAGCCAATCTGTACGCATCGGGTGTGTATGGCGCTACGATGCGCCGCCTTTCGCAGGAGGTGCCCTATGGCACAGGCATTGCGACCCAACACCGCCGGCGGTCTCTTCGCCACGGACGGCAAACCCCATCCCCTCCAGGACACCCTGCTTGCCGTGACCCTGGTCCTGGGCCTCTTGTCGTTCCTCACGGCGCTCATCGACGAAGACCTGCATCTGCTCAGCTCCTGGGCCGGCCTGGTGGGCATCCTCACGGGTGCGTACGGCCAGTGGATCTCGGAGACGACCCGGCAGCGCTTCGGCCTGATCCTGGGCCTGGGCGCCTCCGGGGTCGGGTTCTTCCTGGGCATGGCGCACGGCGGCCTCATCGGCTGACGCCAGGACACCCCCTCAGCTGAACACCGGATCACGCCCCGGCCGGCCTCGGGCCGGGGCGAAGGTCCCGTACGCCCAACCGGCGCGCTTCCAAGGCGCAGTAGGCTTCGCGCGAGAGCCGGAGCCCCTGTACCCATGGGGACACACCAGCCCGAGGAGCGCCCCTAAATGAGCCTGACCCTGAGGACCATCAGTCGCGAGCAGCATCTGGCATACATCCAGAGCCTGCCGTCGGCGAGCCACATGCAGGTCCCGGCCTGGGCTGACGTCAAGGCGGAGTGGCGCTCCGAGAACCTCGGCTGGTTCGACGACCGCACCGGCGAGATGGTCGGTGCCGGCCTGGTTCTCTACCGGCAGCTTCCCAAGATCAAGCGATACCTGGCCTACCTGCCCGAGGGCCCGGTCATCAACTGGTTCGCGCCGAATCTGCAGGAATGGCTCGAACCGATGCTGGCGCACCTCAAGCAGCAGGGCGCCTTCTCCGTGAAGATGGGCCCGCCGGTGATCATCCGGCGCTGGGAGGCCCCCTCCATCAAGCAGGGCATCCAGAACCCGGACGTGAAGCGCCTGCGTGACATCGAGGCCGACCACATCGAGCCGCGCGCCTTCGAGGTGGCCGACAAGCTGCGCCGCATGGGCTGGCAGCAGGGCGAGGACGGCGGCGCCGGCTTCGGAGACGTCCAGCCCCGTTACGTGTACCAGGTGCCGCTGGCGAACCGCTCCCTTGAAGAGGTCCACAAGAACTTCAACCAGCTGTGGCGCCGCAACATCAAGAAGGCCGAGAAGGCCGGCGTGGAGGTCGTGCAGGGCGGCTACCAGGACCTTGAGGAATGGCAGCGGCTGTACGAGATCACGGCCGTGCGCGATCATTTCCGGCCGCGTCCGCTGTCGTACTTCCAGCGCATGTGGACGGCCCTCAACACCGAGGACCCCAACCGCATGCGGCTGTACTTCGCCCGGCACAACGGCGTGAACCTGTCGGCCGCCACGATGCTGATCGTCGGCGGACACGTCTGGTACTCCTACGGCGCCTCCGACAACATCGGCCGCGAGGTCCGGCCCTCGAACGCGATGCAGTGGCGCATGCTGCGCGACGCCTACGCGCTCGGCGCCACCGTCTACGACCTGCGCGGCATCTCCGACTCGCTGGACGAGACCGACCACCTCTTCGGCCTGATCCAGTTCAAGGTGGGTACCGGCGGGCAGGCGGCCGAGTACCTCGGCGAGTGGGACTTCCCGCTGAACAAGCTGCTGCACAAGGCGCTCGACATCTACATGTCGCGTCGCTGATGTCCCGTTCAGTGCTTCTATACCCCTGATACACGGCAACCGCCGATACACGGCACCGCGAGAAAGGTTCCAGGTCCGGCCATGGCGCTCACGCTCTACGTCGACACCGCGCGCTGGCGTGCGCACCACAAGCACGTGCAGGAGCAGTTCCCGGGCCTCGTACCGGTCTGCAAGGGCAACGGCTACGGCTTCGGGCACGAGCGGCTGGCGGAGGAGGCCACGCGGCTGGGCTCGGACGTCCTCGCCGTCGGCACGACGTACGAGGCCGCGCGGATCAAGGACTGGTTCGGCGGGGACCTGCTGGTGCTCACGCCGTACCGGCGGGGCGAGGAGCCGGTACCGCTGCCGGACCGGGTCATCCGCTCCGTCTCGTCGATAGACGGTGTGTACGGCCTGGTCGGTGCCCGTGTGGTGATCGAGGTGATGTCCTCGATGAAGCGGCACGGGATCAGCGAGCAGGACCTGGCCCAGTTGCACGCGGCCATCGAGAACGTCCGTCTGGAGGGCTTCGCCATCCACCTGCCGCTGGACCGTACCGACGGCTCGGACGCCGTCGAGGAAGTCATCGGCTGGATGGACCGGCTGCGTGCCGCCCGGCTGCCCCTGCACACCATGTTCGTCAGCCACCTCAAGGCCGAGGAACTCGCCCGGCTCCAGCAGCAGTTCCCGCAGACGCGTTTCCGGGCTCGCATCGGCACGCGGCTCTGGCTGGGGGACCACGACGCCACGGAGTACCGCGGAGCGGTCCTGGACGTCACGCGTGTCGCCAAGGGCGACCGTTTCGGCTACCGGCAGCAGAAGGCGGCCTCCGACGGCTTCCTGGTGGTCGTGGCGGGAGGTACGTCGCACGGGGTGGGCCTGGAGGCCCCCAAGGCGCTGCACGGCGTCATGCCGCGTGCCAAGGGCGTCGCCCGCGCCGGCCTCGCGACGGTCAACCGGAACCTTTCTCCGTTCGTCTGGGGCGGCAAGCAGCGCTGGTTCGCGGAGCCGCCGCACATGCAGGTGTCGATCCTGTTCGTGCCGGCAGACGCGCCCGAGCCGAAGGTCGGCGACGAGCTGGTGGCCCATCTGCGGCACACCACCACGCAGTTCGACCGGATCATGGACCGCTGACCGTCACGGGCACCGACCTGCTCAGCGCAGCAAGAAGGCCGTACACGATGCCGTGTACGGCCTTCCGCATGTCCCGGCTACGGCATCTCACGCCGTTCGCTCAGAGCGAACCCTCCGTAGCGCCCGGCTTTCCCCACTCGACCGGTGGGCCCTCGAACTGGGCGGTCACCTGCCGTCGGGGGCGAGCGGCCGGACCGAGAACGAAGACGTCCTCGGCACCGTCGAGCACGCCGCCCGAGGGATCGTCGTCACCGGACCGCCGCACCGGGTCCCGCTCCGGCAGGAAGATGTCACGCACGACCATCACGCACAGGTACAGCGTCCCCAGCAGATGCAGGGCGATGGCCCAGTGGTACCCGTCAGTGGGCAGCCCCTTGTGAGCGTCTCCGCTGGTCGTGTACGCGAGGTACAGCCAGATCCCCAGGAAGTACGCCACCTCGCAGGCCTGCCAGATCAGGTAGTCCCGCCACTTCGGCCGGGCGAGGGCGGCCAGCGGGACCAGCCACAGGACGTACTGCGGCGAGTAGACCTTGTTGGTGAGGATGAATGCCGCGACGATCAGGAACGCGAGCTGGGCGAACCGCGGGCGGCGTGGGGCGGTCAGTGCGAGCGCCGCGACAGCCGCGCAGCACGCCAGCATCAGCAGCGTGGCCAGTGTGTTGACCGTGTCGGTGCTGAGCGGATCGTCCGAGTTCTGGGCCATGATCAGCCAGAAGGAACCGAAGTCCACGCCGCGTTCCTGGCTGAACGTGTAGAACTTCGACCAGCCCTCGAACGCGAAGAGCATCACCGGCCCGTTCACGACGACCCAGGCGGCGGCGGCGCCACCCAGAGCCGTCCCGAACGCACGCCACCTGCCCGCACGCCAGCACAGCACCATCAGCGGCCCGAGAAGCAGGAACGGATAGAGCTTGGCGGCCGTGGCTAGCCCCAAAAGCACACCGAAGGCGAGGGAGCGGCCCCGTGACCACATCAGCATCGCCGCGGCCGTCAGAGCGACCGCGAGCAGGTCCCAGTTGATGGTCGCCGTCAGAGCGGCGGCGGGCGCCAGGGCGACCAGCAGGCCGTCCCAGGGACGCCGGGCGTGGGTTCGGGTCACGCAGACGGCGATGACCGACGCGCACACCATGAGCATTCCGGCGTTGACCATCCAGTACCACTGCTCCTGGTACTGGATGGTGCCGCTGCCGGGGGTGAGCCAGGAGGCGACCTCCATGAAGACACCGGTGAGCACCGGGTACTCCAGGTACTGCATGTCACCGGGCAGCCTGTCGAAGTACGGCACGAGCCCGTCGGCGAAGCCGCGACCCTGGTAGAGGTGCGGGATGTCCGAGTAGCAGGCATGCGTGTACTGGGAGCTGGCGCCGAAGAACCAGGCGCCGTTGTAGCAGGGCGCCTTCTGGACCAGTCCGAGGGCGAACATGCCGATCGCCACCAACGCGATCACCCGCACGGGAGTCCACCAGGACGCCCCGAGCAGGGCTCGCCGCCCGAGCGGGCCGCCGATCAGCTCGCTGCCGGCCGCGGCGACCTCGTCCTCCTTGGTCGGCCGCACCGGGTCCGGCTCGTGGACGCTCGCTCGCGTCGATTCTGCACTGGGCATGCCGCACATCCTGCCGTACGTCCCCAGGAAAACGCCGAGGGCCGCCGTACCCAAGGGGGACGACGGCCCTTGTTTCACGTGAAACACCCTCGCGTTTCACGTGAAACACCCAAGCCGGGCGATCTGTCGGCGGCGGCTATCCTTCGGCGCCCCCGAAGAGGCCTCCGTTGCCGTTGCCTCTGGTGTTGCCGCCGTTCTCGGCGGTACCGGTCGGCGTGGGCTGGGGGCTCACTCCGCCGTCCGTCCCACCGTTCTCCGTGCCGCCGTTCTCCGTGCCACCGTCGCTCTCGCATCCGAAGAACCCACAGGTGTCGCTAGGGGTGGGCGACGGAGACGTGCTCTCGCTGGGCGTGGGGCTCGGCGACTCGGTCACGGTCTCGCTGGGCTCCGCACTGGGCGTCGGCGTCGGTGACGGGGCACCCACCTCGTTCTGGATCTCGCCGATCTTTTCGGGTTCCGGGAAGCCGAGGTCCGGCTCGCCCTTCAGCGCGGCCTTCATGTACTCGGTCCACACCTCGGTGGGAGTGTCACCACCGTGGATGGACTTCTCACCGGCCGTGCCGTTCATGGAGAGCAACTTGGCGCTCTTGGGGTCCTCACGGAACATCGCGATCGAGGTCGACAGCTGCTGGGTGTAACCGACGAACCAGGCCGACTTGTTCTCGTCCGTGGTACCGGTCTTGCCGGCCGCTGTACGGCCCAGGGCCAGCGCGTTCTTACCCGTACCGTTCTGGATGACGTTCTCCAGAGTGTCCGTGACGTTGTTGGCCACGTTCTCGGGCATCGCCCGTGTGACCCTCGGCTTCTTGAAGCCGTCGATCTCCTCACCGTTGAACTTGACGCTGGTCACCGAGTACGGGGCGGCCTGCTTACCCGCTGCGGCGAACGTCGCGTAGGCATCGGCCATACGGATCGCACTGGGAGTCGACGTACCGAGCGCGAACGACGCGTTGAGCTCGGCGAAGCTGCCGTCCAGGATGCCGGCCTTCTCGGCCACGTCGGCCACGTTCTTCATCCCCACGTCCATGCCGAGCTGCACGAACGGCGTGTTCACGGACTGCTCCATCGCCTTGCGCAAGGTGATGTAGCCCCAGGGATAGTCACTCTCGTTCTCCTGGAAGAACGGCGTGTTGTCCTTCTTCAGGACGTAGGTGCCGTCGTTCTTCCGGACCTTGAGATGGTCGTTGCCGTTGTACTTGCTCAGCGGCGAGACCCCGACTCCTTCGCTCTTGTAAGTGCCGTGTTCCATCGCCGCCGCGAGCACGAACGGCTTCCACGTCGAACCGACGGGGACACCTGAGGTGTCCGCGTTGTTGTTGAAGTGGCCGTTCTCGTACCCGGCGCCGCCGTAGAGCGCGACGATCGCGCCGTCGTTGGGCTTCACCGACGCCGCACCGAACTGGACGTGCTTGTCCAGCTCGCGGTTCTTCGGGTCGAGCTTCTCCTTCTCGACCTTCTTGACGGCCTTCGCCAGCGCCTCGACGTTGGCCTTCTTGAAGGTCGTCTTGATCTGGTAGCCGCCCTGGTCGAACTGCTTCTCGGAGATGTTGGAGTGGCTCAGGACGTACTTCTTGGCCGTGTCCGCCAGGTACCCGATCTGGCCGGACATGCCCCTGGACGCCTTGCGGCCCTGGAGCTTGGGGAAGGTCTTGATCGCGTCCTGGTACTGCTGGTCCGTGATCCTCTTGTCGTTGTGCATCTGCTCGAGGATCCAGCTCCAACGATCCTTGGCGCGCTTGGTGTTGGCTTCTCTGGTCGCCGTCCTGTCGTAGCCTTCGTTGCCCGCCGGGTCGTAGTACGTCGGGCCCTTGAGCAGAGCGGCGAGGAAGGCGCACTCGCTCGGCTTGAGGTCCTTCGCTTCCTTGCCGAAGTAGGTCTGCGCGGCGGCCTGGATGCCGTAGGCGCCTCGACCGTAGTACGAGGTGTTGAGGTAGCCCTGGAGAATCTCGCTCTTCTTGAGCTTGGTGCCCACCTTGATCGAGATGAACATCTCCTTGAACTTGCGGGAGACCGACTGTTCCTGGGTCAGGTAGGTGTTCTTGACGAACTGCTGGGTGATCGTCGAACCACCCTGCGTGTCACCGCCCCGCGCCATGTTCGCCACGGCACGGGCGATACCCATGGGGTCGACACCGGAGTCCTGGTAGAAGGTCTTGTTCTCGGCCGAGATCACCGCCCACTGCATAGCCTTGGGAATCCGGTCGATCGTGACGTTCTGCCGGTTCTGACCGCTACCGGCCGCGACCATCTGGGTGCCGTCGGCCCAGTAGTAGACGTTGTTCTGCGACAGGGCCGCCGCGTTCTCCTCATTGGGGACGCCCACCATGGCGTAGCCGATGCCCGCCACGGCCACCAGGCTGCCGAAGAAGCCGATGCACAGTCCGGAGACGAGCTTCCAGGACGGCATCCAGCGCTGCCAGCCGTACTTGCCGGCGCGCGGATAGTCGATCATCCGCTTCTTGTCGGGAACGGCGGCCACGCGTCCTCGGCCCCGGCCGGGCCCGTTCGGACCGCCAGGACCGGCACGCCGGCCACCTCTCGTCGGTTCGGCAGCTCTCCGGCGGCCGCCCCCCGTACTTCTCTGCGCCGCACGCCGGGCCTCGGCACGGCCGCCGTACTGACGCTCCTCACCCCCCGAGTCGTAAGAGTCCGACCCATAGGAGTCGGACGGAGACCCGGTGGCGCCTCGCGGTGCCGCACGGCGGCCGGAGGCCGAGCCGGACTGGCCGCGTCGGGCCGCGGCACGTCCGCCTCCCTGCGGCTGCGGCGGTTTGCGACGGTGCTCGCTCATCGAACGACTACTCCTCGGGCAGGCGCACCCCTGCGCGCCTGGAAACGGCGGCTGGTTTCCGGTCCCCCCGAAGTACGGATGCGGTCGGCTCCGCATTCATCGGTCCCGCATGCACCCGTACTACACCGCAGACGACGACGCTCTCAGGCGTCACTCGGTTCCCGGTGATGTGCATGGCGCACAGACTACGCACCGCCAAAACCCGCCGAGCCCCCAAGTTCACCTCAAATCAGGCAACTCGCATCCGATGAATCGGTGATGTGACCCCGTTCACCCGACCCCCTCTTGTCGCATCCGGAAGGCCGTTCTATCGTCGTGATGTATCGAGTCGATACATCAGCTCGACACATCGGCCCGACACATCGGACAGATACATGCGCACCGCGGCGAGAGGAGGCGACGATGAGCCGGCGTTCCGGGATCCTCGAGTTCGCCGTACTCGGCCTGCTCCGCGAATCTCCGATGCACGGCTATGAGCTGCGCAAACGGCTCAACACATCACTGGGCGTGTTCCGTGCGTTCAGCTACGGGACGCTCTACCCGTGCCTCAAGACACTGGTCGCCAACGGCTGGTTGATCGAGGAAACGGGGAACACCACCGAGGACGCCCTCGCCGCCCCTCTCGCCGGGCGCCGCGCCAAGATCGTCTACCGATTGACGGCGGAGGGTAAGGAGCACTTCGAGCAGCTGCTCTCGCAGACCGGGCCCGATGCGTACGAGGACGAAACCTTCGCAGCCCGTTTCGCCTTCTTCGGGCAAACCTCACGCGATGTCCGCATGCGCGTGCTGGAGGGCCGCCGCAGCCGGCTGGAGGAGCGGCTCGAGAAGATGAGCGCTTCCCTGGCCCGCACCCGGGAGCGCCTCGACGACTACACGCTCGAACTCCAGCGCCACGGGATGGAGTCCGTGGAGCGCGAGGTGCGCTGGCTGAACGAGCTCATCGAGAGCGAGCGGGCGGGGCGGGACCTCAAGGGTCCGGCCACCGGGGAGCCCGCTTCGCGTGACACCACATCTGGAGCGTCGGGCGACCTGCCCCGGCCGGGGGACGCCCCCCGGCCGGATTCGCCCGACGACACCGCCACGTGAGAGCCCACTCAGGGCCTCACTCGTACACACAGGGAGCAACCGGAATGGGTTCGGTTCGCGTAGCCATCGTCGGTGTGGGCAACTGCGCCGCATCGCTGGTACAGGGAGTCGAGTACTACAAGGACGCCGACCCGGCGTCCAAGGTGCCGGGCCTGATGCACGTCCAGTTCGGCGACTACCACGTCAGCGACGTCGAGTTCGTCGCCGCGTTCGACGTGGACGCCAAGAAGGTCGGCCTCGACCTGGCGGACGCCATCGGCGCCTCCGAGAACAACACCATCAAGATCTGCGACGTACCCCGCACCGGTGTGACGGTCCAGCGCGGCCACACCCTCGACGGCCTCGGCAAGTACTACCGCGAGACCATCGAGGAGTCCGCCGACGAGCCGGCCGACGTCGTCCAGGTCCTCAAGGACAAGCAGGTCGACGTCCTCGTCTGCTACCTGCCCGTGGGCTCCGAGGACGCGGCGAAGTTCTACGCCCAGTGCGCCATCGACGCCAAGGTCGCCTTCGTCAACGCCCTTCCGGTCTTCATCGCCGGCACCAAGGAGTGGGCGGACAAGTTCACCGAGGCGGGCGTCCCGATCGTCGGCGACGACATCAAGTCCCAGGTGGGTGCCACCATCACGCACCGCGTGATGGCGAAGCTGTTCGAGGACCGGGGCGTCATCCTGGACCGCACGATGCAGCTGAACGTCGGCGGCAACATGGACTTCAAGAACATGCTCGAGCGCGATCGCCTCGAGTCGAAGAAGATCTCCAAGACGCAGGCCGTCACCTCCCAGATCCGCGACCGCGACCTGGGCGAGGGCAACGTCCACATCGGCCCGTCCGACTACGTCGCCTGGCTGGACGACCGCAAGTGGGCCTACGTCCGCCTCGAGGGCCGTGCGTTCGGTGACGTCCCGCTGAACCTGGAGTACAAGCTGGAGGTCTGGGACTCCCCGAACTCCGCCGGCGTCATCATCGACGCCCTGCGCGCCGCGAAGATCGCCAAGGACCGCGGCATCGGCGGCCCGATCCTGTCGGCGTCGAGCTACTTCATGAAGTCCCCGCCCGTGCAGTACTTCGACGACGAGGCCCGCGAGAACGTCGAGAAGTTCATCAAGGGTGAGGTCGAGCGCTGACGCGCCGCAACCAGTCGCTCCTGCCAGGGCTGTGAGGGTCCCCGGGTCGTACGACCCGGGGACCTTCCCCGTATGTGAGGCTGTGCCCCATGGCCGTCGTCCGTGACCTGCGCCTCCTCCTGCGCTTCCAGGGCTTCCGACGCCTGCTCGCCGTACGCCTGCTCTCCCAGGGGGCCGACGGTGTCTACCAGGTCGCGCTCGCGGCATACGTGGTCTTCTCCCCGGAGAAACAGACCTCGGCGGCCGCGGTCGCCTCCGCGATGGCGGTGCTGCTGCTCCCGTACTCCCTCGTCGGCCCCTTCGCCGGTGTCCTGCTGGACCGCTGGCGGCGCCGCCAGGTCCTGCTGTTCGGCAGCCTGCTGCGCGCCCTCCTGGCGTTCGCGACGGCCCTGCTGATCCTCAGCCCGGCCCCGGACTGGCTCTTCTACGTCTCGGCTCTGTGCGTCACCGCGGTCAACCGCTTCGTCCTGTCGGGCCTGTCCGCCGCCCTGCCGCGCGTGGTCGACGCCGACCGCCTGGTCATCGCCAACTCCCTCTCCCCGACGGCCGGAACGCTGGCGGCGACCGCGGGCGGCGGCCTCGCCTTCGTCGTGCGCCTGGTGGCGGCGGACTCGGACGCCGCGGTGGTGCTCGTGGGAGCGGCGCTGTATCTGTGTGCCGCCCTGGCATCGCTGAGCATGGCGCGGGAACTCCTCGGCCCCGACCGGCCCCTGGCGCGCGAGCGGATCGGAACGGCTCTCACGGACACCGCCCGCGACCTGGCGGCAGGCGTACGCCATCTGGCCGCTCCGCAGCGCCGGGAGGCCGCCTGGGCGCTCGTGGCGATGTCGCTGATGCGGTTCTGCTACGGCGCCCTGCTGGTCATGCTGCTGATGCTGTGCCGGTACGCCCTCACCTCGACCACGGACGACGGACTCGCCCTGCTGGGCTTGGCGTTGGGCGTTTCAGGCGCCGGGTTCTTCACGGCGGCCGTGGTGACGCCCTGGGCCGCGGGGCGGCTCGGGCCCGGCCACTGGATCGTCGTGTGCGCCGGGTTCGCGGCGCTGCTGGAACCCGCTCTCGGGCTGCCGTTCGCCACCGTCCCGCTGCTGGCCGCGGCCTTCGTCCTGGGGCTGACCACTCAGGGCGCGAAGATCGCCACGGACACCATCGTCCAGTCCTCCGTGGAGGACGGCTTCCGTGGCCGGATCTTCTCGGTCTACGACGTCCTCTTCAACGTTTCCTTCGTCGGCGCGGCCGCCGTGGCCGCCCTGATGCTGCCGCCGGACGGCCGATCCGTACCCCTGGTGATCACGATCGCCGTTACCTACGCGGCAGTAGCTGTAACTATGGCCCGGTTTGGCCGTCAGTAAGTGTCACATCAATGACACAGAGCCATTTCCGGCTACTGCGCTGTCAGCGGGGACCGCTACCTTACGTGAGTCTTATCTCGCGACATGTTCGCGTCACTCACCATGTTCTAGGGGGACCCCCAAGTGACTACTCCGCCGCCCCAGGGCAATCCGTTCGCGCAGGGCCAGCCCGGGGCTGCACCCCAGGCGCCGTTCCCGCCTCAGGGCGGTTACCCCCAGCAGCCCGGGCAGCCCGGCTTCCCGCCCCAGGGCGCCGGTCCGTACGCTCCGGTCCCCGCGCAGCCGTCCGGCCGCAAGCTCAGCTTCAAGACGATCAAGAACATCGTCATCGTCATCGCCGTGGCGAGTGTGGCCATCGGCGGCTATATAGCCAGCCGGGACGACGCCAACACGGCCGCTGTCGGCGACTGCATGCACCGCGGCAGCACCAGCGACAACAACCCGGACCTCGAAGTCGTCGCCTGCGACGACGCCAAGGCCCAGTTCAAGGTGCTGGCGAAGATCGAGGGCTCATTCCTCACGGAGACGCTCGCCTCCAGCAAGTGCGAAGCCGAAGCCAAGGACTTCCAGTACACGTACACCGAGAGCGGTGACGGCAAGGACTTCCTGCTCTGCCTGAAGGACTACAAGAAGTAGGCAGACACGACGAGGGGCGGTGTTTCACGTGAAACACCGCCCCTCAGTCTGTCTCCAGCAAGCCGCCTGTCTTCAGCCGGCTCATGTTTCACGTGAAACATGAGCCCGTTTCACTGGCTCAGCTCTCCTGTCCGGCCCACCACTCCTTGAGCGCGGCCACCGCAGCGTCCTGCTCCATCGGCCCGTTCTCCAGGCGCAGCTCCAGCATGTGTTGGTAGGCACGGCCGATGACCGGGCCGGGACCGACACCGAGGATCTCCATGATCTGGTTGCCGTCGAGGTCCGGGCGAATCGAGTCCAGTTCCTCCTGCTCCTCCAGCTTGGCGATCCGCTCCTCCAGCCCGTCGTACGCACGCGACAGAGCAGCCGCCTTGCGCTTGTTGCGGGTGGTGCAGTCCGAGCGGGTCAGCTTGTGGAGGCGGTCGAGGAGCGGGCCGGCGTCACGGACGTACCGCCGGACCGCCGAGTCCGTCCACTCGCCCGTGCCATAGCCGTGGAAGCGCAGGTGGAGTTCGACCAGACGTGAGACATCCTTCACCAGCTCGTTGGAGTACTTCAGAGCCGTCATGCGCTTCTTGGTCATCTTCGCCCCGACCACCTCGTGGTGATGGAACGAGACCCGGCCGTCCTTCTCGAACCGGCGCGTGCGCGGCTTGCCGATGTCGTGCAGCAGGGCGGCCAGGCGGAGCGTGAGGTCGGGACCGTTCTCCTCCAGCGCCATCGCCTGCTCCAGGACGATCAACGAGTGGTCGTAGACGTCCTTGTGACGGTGGTGCTCGTCGCGCTCTAGGCGCAGAGCCGGCAGCTCGGGCACCACGCGTTCGGCCAGGCCCGTCTCGACGAGCAGGGTCAGCCCCTTGCGCGGCTGCTGGGAGAGGATCAGCTTGTTCAGCTCGTCCCGCACCCGCTCGGCCGAGACGATCTCGATACGCCCGGCCATCTCCGTCATCGCCGTGATGACCTCGGGGGCGACCTCGAAGTCGAGCTGAGCCGCGAAGCGCGCCGCCCTCATCATCCGCAGCGGGTCGTCGGAGAACGATTCCTCCGGAGTGCCGGGGGTGCGCAGCACGCGGGCCGCGAGGTCCTCGAGCCCGCCGTGCGGGTCGACGAACTCCTTCTCCGGCAGCGCCACCGCCATGGCGTTCACCGTGAAGTCCCGGCGGACGAGATCCTCCTCGATGGAGTCGCCATACGACACCTCGGGCTTGCGTGAGGTGCGGTCGTAGGCCTCCGAGCGGTAGGTGGTCACCTCGATCTGGTAGCCGCCCTTGTGGGCACCCACCGTGCCGAAGGCGATCCCTACCTCCCAGACGGAGTCCGCCCACGGACGCACGATCTTGAGGACGTCCTCGGGACGGGCATCCGTCGTGAAGTCCAGGTCATTGCCGAGCCGCCCCAGCAGCGCGTCCCGTACCGAGCCGCCGACAAGGGCAAGTGAGAACCCGGCCTCCTGGAAGCGGCGGGCGAGGTCATCGGCGACAGGAGCGACCCGCAGCAGTTCACTCACAGCACGGTGCTGCACCTGACTCAGGGCACTGGACGTTTCTTCGTTGGCGTTCGGCACAACAGAAGAGGGTACGTGGCCGGGCCGACCCGGGCTCCTCCTATTCCGCATGCACAAGCATGGGGACACGTCCGTTATAGGCTCACAAGCCAAGCTCCAGGACCGTAACCAAACCTTCCCCTCCATAGCGCCGCATACCGGTCACCACGGCCGGCGGCCCGCGATCTTGTGGAGCGGACCGCGGCACTTCCCCTCAGCGCGCATCGTTACCATGCGTGGACGCACATTCCGACGACCACTGACGACGACGAGGGACGGACGAGCGCGTGGCCGAGGCGGCAGACTTCCAGGGGACCAGTGCCTCACCTGCCCGCCGCTGGCTGCGGCGCACCGGGGCTCTGCTCGCCGGTGCGCCCCTGCTGGCCGGACTCCTCCAGTTGCCCGCCGCGACGCCGGTGGCCGCGGCCGGACAGGAGGCCCCGCAGGTTGCCTCCCGCGCGGGCTCGGTTTCGGTCGCGGTCGACTCGCTCAGCCCCAGCGCCCCCTCCGAGGGGGACACGGTCACCGTGTCGGGCACGGTGACCAACAACGGGAAGCAGACGGTCACCGGCGCCCACGTCGACCTGCGGGTGGGGCCCCCCCTCGAAACCCGCTCGGCGATCGACACCCTCGCCAAGAAGAGCGACGACCTCCAGGGGCCCTCCGGCGAGAAGGTCGGCGGCAAGTACACCGAGAAGTTCCCCGCGCTCACCCCCGGCGTCGCGGAACCGTTCAGCATCTCGGTGCCGGCCGACAAGCTCGACCTCGGAGACGACGGCGTCTACCAGCTGGCCGTCGCGCTCTCCGGGAAGACCTCCGCGCAGCCCTGGGAGCAGGTTCTCGGCATCCAGCGCACGTTCCTGCCGTGGCAGCCGGAGGAGGCGGGCACCAAGACCAAGACCACCTTCCTGTGGCCGCTGATCTCCAGCGCCCACATGGCGGCCGAGACGGGGTCGAACGAGCAGCAGACGCCGGTCTTCCGTGACGACGAACTCGCCGAGGAGATCGCCCCCGGCGGGCGTCTCGACCAGATGGTGTCGCTGGGCAAGGGCCTCGATGCCACGTGGGTGGTCGACCCGGACCTGCTGGCATCGGTCGACGCGATGACGAAGAGCTACGGGGTTCGCGGTGCGGACGGCACCACCACCCCCGGCAGGAACCAGGAGATCGCCAAGAACTGGCTCGCCGAGCTCCAGCAGGCGGTCGGGGACAAGGAGGTCGTCGCCCTGCCGTTCGGCGACCCGGACCTGGCCTCCCTCGCCCACAACGGCACCAGGGTCACCGGCTCCCTGAGCCATCTCAAGGCGGCCACCGACGTCGTCGACGACACGGTGGAGACGATCCTCCACGTGAAACCGTCCACGGACTTCGCGTGGCCCGTGGACGGCGCCGTCGACCCGTCGATCGTGAAGGTCGCGACCTCCGCGGGCGCCGACAAGGTGATCGCCCGCAGCGACAGCCTCCAGGACAACCTGTCGTACACGCCCTCCGCGGCCCGGCCCATCGGCGGGGGCATCACGGCGGTCGTTACGGACGCCAGGCTGTCCACAGTGTTCCAGGGCGACCTGACGAAGGCCTCCGCCTCCACGCTCGCCGTGCAGAGATTCCTCGCCCAGAGCCTCACGCTCGGCCTGCAGACCGGCAAGCAGCGCAGCGTCGTCGTCGCTCCGCAGCGCATGCCGTCCGTCAGCCAGGCCCAGACCATGGCCGAGGCTCTGGCGGCTCTCCAGGGCGGAAACTGGTCGGAGTCACAGGACCTCTCCGCCGCCGCCAAGGCCAAGCCGGACCCGGCCGCCGAGACGAAGGTGCCGCCGGCCTCCACGTACCCCCGCCCATTGCGCGACCAGGAGCTGCCGCAGGCCGCGTTCGAGCAGATCGCGACCACGCAGGGCAAGCTCGACAAGTTCAAGGTGATCCTGACCCGGCAGTCCCGGGTCGTGACTCCCTTCGGACGCGCCATGAACCGCGAGATGTCCACGTCGTGGCGCGGCAAGGACGCGGCGGCGCTGGCGTACCGCAACGGCATCGAGTGGTACCTGGACGGGCTCATCGACAGCGTCAAGCTGATCGAGAAGTCGGAGACCAAGCTCTCCGGCCGCAGTGCCATGATCCCCGTGACCGTCCAGAACAACCTCGTCCAAGGCGTCGAGCGCCTGAAGCTGCGGCTCACGTCGCAGAACCCCACGCGACTCAAGATCGGCGGAGACGCCTACGAGGAGCAGCCCGTCACCGTCAACGGCGGCCACGCCCAGTCGGTGAAGTTCACCACGTCGGCCAACGCCAACGGACAGGCGAAGGTCGTCGCCCAGCTGTACACGGAGGACGGCCAGAGGTACGGCGCCCCGGTCACCTTCGACGTCAGGGTGACCGAGGTCACACCCACGGTGATGCTGGTCATCGGCGGTGGCGTCCTGCTCCTGGTCCTCGCGGGCTTCCGGATGTACACGCAGCGCAAGCGCGCCGCCGCCCTCGAGGCCGCCGAAGACGACACGGCCGAGGCCGGTGACGAGACCGACGGCCCGCAGAGCCTGGTCGACGACCCGCAGAACCCGGAGACCTCCGGCGCACGTCTTGAGCAGGAGACGGAGGCGGGATCCCGGTCGGACGGCCCGGAGCAGCCGAGTGACCCGGCCCCGGACACCGCAGCGGAAAGCGCCGACCCTTCCGGCACGGGTGAGAGAGTGGACCGTTGAGAAGTCGTGGCCGGTGGGCCCGGGACGATGAGGTGGGGTAACCATGAACGCGCCGTACGACGGTGACCGCGGCCGTGCCGCGGGCAGCCCGGGCCACCCCGATGCGGGCGGGCCCGAGGGTTCACCGCCCGAGCACGGCCAGGTGCCGCCGCAGCCGCCCGCGGACATGTACCTCCAGGACGCCTACGGCCAGGACCCCTACCGGGCTCAGGACCTCTCCGCCCAGGACCCCGTCGGCGAGGCGCTGTACGACCGCGCCGCGCACCCGCCGCCCGCTCCCGGCTCGTACCAGCCGCAGCAGCAGATGTACGGCCGGCCGCCGCAGTCGCCGTACGCGCCCGACCCACAGGTGTGGGCGCAGACTCCCGCACCGGAGCCGGAGGGCCCCACGCGGCACCTGCCGTACGGCGACGACCCCCGCACCACCCAGTTCGTGGGAGTGGACGACCTCGTCTCCCAGGCGGGTGAGCCGCGCCAGGAGCCGGACGCGTTCGCGCATCTCTTCCGGGACCAGCAGCAGAGCAGCGGCCACCCGTCGTACGACACGCCGTCGGTGCCGGGCCCGTCCCCGGCTCCGGGGCAGGCGGCACAGGGCCCGTACGCACCGCAGGACCAGTACGCGGCGCCCGGCCGGGCCGCGGTGACACCGCCCCTCGTGGACGAGGCGCAGGCTCCCGAGCCCGCCCCCTCGTCCGCCCCCAAGAAGGGCGGCCGCGCCGCGGGCCTGATGAAGTCCAGCGCCGTGATGGCGGCGGGCACCATGGTCTCCCGCCTCACCGGCTTCATCCGCTCGGCGCTGATCGTGTCCGCTCTGGGCGTGGGTCTCCTCGGTGACACCTTCCAGGTCGCCTACCAGCTGCCGACGATGATCTACATCCTCACCGTCGGCGGTGGTCTCAACTCCGTCTTCGTTCCGCAGCTCGTGCGCGCCATGAAGGAGGACGACGACGGCGGCGAGGCCTACGCCAACCGCCTGCTCACCCTGGTCATCGTGACGCTCGGCGCCCTCACCGCTCTCTCGGTCCTCGGCGCGCCGCTCCTGATCCGCGTACTGTCCGACCCGGTGGCCAGCGACCCGGCCGCGAACCAGGTAGCCGTCACCTTCGCCCAGTACTTCCTGCCCACGATCTTCTTCATGGGCGTCCACGTGGTGATGGGCCAGATCCTCAACGCCCGCGGCAAGTTCGGCGCGATGATGTGGACCCCGGTCCTGAACAACATCGTCATCATCGTGACGCTGGGCATGTTCATCTACGTCTACGGCACCGCGGCCGACTCCGGGATGAAGGCCACGACCATCCCGCCGGAGGGCCAGCGCCTGCTGGGCATCGGCGTCCTGCTCGGCCTCGTGGTCCAGGCTCTGGCGATGATCCCCTACCTGCGCGAGACCGGTTTCCGGCTGCGGCTGCGCTTCGACTGGAAGGGCCAGGGCCTCGGCAAGGCCGTCACGCTGGCCAAGTGGACGGTCCTGTTCGTCCTCGCCAACCAGGCGGGCGCCATGATCGTCATCCAGCTGTCCACCGCCGCGGGCAAGGCCTCGCCTGTCGACGGCACCGGCTTCGCCGCCTACGCCAACGCGCAGCTGATCTGGGGCCTGCCGCAAGCCATCATCACGGTCTCCCTCATGGCCGCCCTGCTGCCGCGCCTGTCCCGCTCGGCGGCCGAGGGCGACGGGGGCGCCGTCCGCGACGACATCTCCCAGGGCCTGCGCACCACGGCGGTCGCGATCGTGCCGATCGCATTCGGGTTCCTCTCCCTCGGCATCCCGATGTGCACGCTGATGTTCGGCTCATCCGGCACCAGCGAGGCCACCAACATGGGCTTCATGCTGATGGCGTTCGGACTCGGCCTGATCCCGTACTCGGTGCAGTACGTGGTCCTGCGTGCCTTCTACGCCTACGAGGACACCCGAACTCCCTTCTACAACACGGTCATCGTGGCCGCGGTCAACGCGGGCGCATCGGCGATCTGCTACTTCGTCATCCCGTCCCGCTGGGCCGTGGTCGGTATGGCCGCCTCGTACGGCCTGGCCTACGCGATCGGCGTCGGCGTCGCCTGGCGCCGGCTGCGCAAGCGCCTCGGCGGGGACCTCGACGGCGCCCGCGTCCTGCGGACTTACGCCCGGCTGTGCATCGCGTCGGTCCCGGCCGCCCTGCTCAGCGGCGCGGCCTGCTACGGCATCGGACATGCGCTCGGCCAGGGCCCCGCGGGCTCGCTCGCCGCGGTCCTTGCGGGCGGCGCCGTGCTGCTCGGGATCTTCTTCGTCGCCGCCCGCCGCATGCGCATCGAGGAACTCAACTCGCTGGTCGGCATGGTCCGCGGACGCCTGGGACGCTGAGTCGGGGGGTAGGCGCACAACCATCGTCAGCCACCGCGTGTCGTGCATAGCGGCGGACTGTGGGCACAATTGGTTTCGGCTTCGGGCGGCGCGCAATGGATGCCGGCCGGCGCGCAATGGATGGGGAGGCAGGAACGACGGTGGCGGAACGGAGTACGGCTGCCGTCGACGTGGCAGACAACAGCGACGACACGTCGCTGACCGCACAGGCGGACCAGTCCACGGCCGACGGGGTGGCCAAGAACCGGGAGCGGGACACGGACAGCGACGAGGTACAGGAGAGCACCCGGACCGACGGTGCCGGAGCGACCTCGCCGCCCGAACTGCACAGTGGTCACAAACTGGCCAGACGCTACCGCCTCGAGGAGTGCGTCACCCGTCTGGACGGCTTCAGCAGTTGGCGTGCCGTGGACGAGAAGCTCCGCCGCGCCGTCGGCGTGCACATCCTGCCCGCCGACCACTCGCGAGCCCGCTCCGTCCTGGCGGCCGCCCGCTCCTCCGCCCTTCTGGGTGACCCTCGCTTCGTCCAGGTGCTGGACGCGGTGGAGGAGAACGATGTCGTCTACGTCGTCCACGAGTGGCTTCCCGACGCGACGGAACTGACCACGCTCCTCGCCTCCGGCCCCCTGGAGCCCTACGACGCGTACCAGATGGTCAGTCAGGTCTCCTCCGCCATGGCCGCAGCCCATCGTGAGGGCCTCGCCCATCTGCGGCTGAACCCCAACGCCGTACTGCGCGCCTCGACCGGTCAGTGGCGCATCCGCGGCCTCGCCGTGAACGCCGCCCTGAGGGGCGTCGCGTCCGACACCCCGCAGCGCACCGACACCGAGGCCATCGGCGCCCTGCTGTACGCGGCGCTCACGCAGCGCTGGCCCTACGAGAGCGACGCCTACGGCCTGTCGGGCCTGCCGAAGGACATCGGCCTGATCGCGCCCGACCAGGTGCGGGCCGGCGTGCACCGTGGTCTGTCCGAGCTCTCCATGCGCGCGCTCGCCAACGACGGTGCCACCGCCTCCCGGCACGAGTCGCCGTGCACCACGCCGGAGGAATTGGTCAAGGCGATCGGTGAGATGCCCCGCATCCGCCCGCCGGAGCCGGCGTTCACCGCCCCGCCCGAGTACCAGCGCACGACGTACCAGCAGGGCACCTACGGCCGTCAGGGCCCGCACCCCGGCGTCACCCAGCCCATCACGTCTCCGCCGCCCCCGCTCCAGAGCCGCACGGGCAAGGCCCTGAAGTGGGCCGTCTCCGCACTCCTGATCGCCGCACTGGGCCTCGGGAGCTGGCAGCTCGCGGACGCCCTGATGGACCAGGGCGGCAAGAACGAGGACCCGGGCCGGACGCAGACGAACGACGGGGACGGCGGCAACAAGCCGGTCGCACCGCTGAAGCAGATCCCGATCGACAGCGTGCGGGAGTTCACCCCGGGCGGTTCCGGCATACAAGAGGACGAGGTCCAGCTCGCCGTCGACGGCCAGGCGGACACCGCGTGGATCACGCCGGAGTACCGGGGGTACCCCAACTTCGGGAATCTGCCGCAGCGCAAGGACGGCAGCGGGCTGATCCTGGACCTCGGCAAGGTTACAGACGTGTCCCGTCTCGACATTTCCATGTACCGAAGCGGGCAGACAGCACAGGTTCTCGCTACCGATGCCGATATCACCGATCCGTCGTCTCTGAGCGATTTCCCCCAGGAACTCACCGAATTGTCGACTGTGGGTTCCGGCCTCAAGGTCACACTGAAGAAGCCGGTCAAGACGCGTTACGTCCTCATCCACATCACGAAACTTCCGGCCGACGGCTCAGCGGACCGCTTCCGAGGCGGTATCTCAGAAATTCAAGTGCGCGGCTGAGAGCGCTCCAGCTGCACCGAAAGCGCGTCCGGTTCGAAGTTCAAGCTCCGAACCGGACGCAATGATCAGCCGCAGTGACCCCAGTCGGAATTGTCACCTGTAGTACCCACCTGGCCGAGGAAGCGCACGCACGCCCCATTGGCATACAGGCTCACCGGGCCGGCGTGATAGGGGTAGTACCCGGAGTCCGTCTTCTTGGTCCCCCCGAGCACCTCAAGCTGAGCTATCATCCGCAACTTGACTCCAGGGGTCCGTGATGTGGTGATCACGCAGTTGGTGCCATTGCTGTAGTAGAGATCCACTCACCCTGTGTCAAAGGAAAGCCGGTCAATTCGACTCCCCGGACACGTGGTCGCAGCCTGAGCCGTTCCGGATCCCGCAAAAATTACCGCTCCCGCGATGGTCGACACGACCGTCCCCATAGCAGCAGCTCGACGCCTACTCAACTTCTTCACCGGCTTCTCCTGTTGCCTGTTGTGCGCCAAAGAACATGGCGCATCAATTATGTGACCAGCAGAGATTTCATGATCATAATCAGGTCAAGGGGAGGTGCTGTGGATGTCACAGCGTTCCGGGACCCGCCTCGGGTTCACTGAGGCGCGTTTACATCCCACCGGCCCACAGGATTCAATGGACCACTCAGAGCGGAACGGGGAGGGGACGTGCAGGTAGAGCACCAGAACAGCTCACCGGCGACCGATGCCCAACTGATCCGCCTTCATGTGGAAGGCGACCCGGAAGCCTTCGCCGAGTTGGTACGCCGTCATCGTGACCGCCTCTGGGCTGTCGCCCTGCGTACCCTGGGCGACCGCGAGGAAGCCGCCGACGCCGTCCAGGACGCGCTGGTCTCCGCCTACCGGGCCGCCCACACCTTCCGAGGCCAGTCGGCCGTCACAACCTGGCTGCACCGGATCACGGTGAACGCGTGCCTGGACCGCGCCCGCAAGGCGGCCTCGCGGAAGACCTCTCCCGTCGACGACACCGAGCGCCTGGAGCAGTTGCTGGAGCCACACGAGTCGGCCTCGGTACCAGCCGAGCGCAACGATCTCCACCGGCAGCTCATCGAAGCCCTGGGAACCCTGCCGACCGACCAGCGTGCCGCGCTCGTCCTGGTGGACATGCAGGGCTACCCGGTCGCGGAGGCAGCCCGCATCCTCGACGTGCCCACCGGCACGGTGAAGAGCAGATGTGCGCGAGGAAGAGCCAGGCTCCTGCCGCTGCTCACCCATCTGCGGCAGGACGGCAACGGTGAGGGCAAGAACCCGGGCGGAGAACGGAACCGGACGCAGGGCCCGGCCGTCCCACCGGCAGCGGACCCGTCCCGAGCGGGATCCCCGGACACAGGACCGAGCGGCTCAGCTGCAGTGAAGGGCGGAGGTGGACGAGCGTGACGTCGACGACAGACATGGCCGGGCACCCGGACGTCGTGGAGATCTCCGACCTCGCCGAGGGACTCCTCCCACCCTCCCGGATCTCCGACCTGCGCCGCCACCTGGACGAGTGCGAGCTCTGCGCGGATGTGTACGCCTCCCTGGAGGAGATCCGCGGGCTGCTCGGGACGCTGCCGGGACCGCCGCGGATGCCTGCCGATGTCGCGGGCCGCATCGATGCCGCTCTCGCCGCCGAGGCCCTGCTGAACGCCGGCGGTCCGGGGGCCGAGGAGATCCCGGAGCCGGAGCGTGTTCCCGGTTCTGGCGCTGCCGGTGCCCCGTCCGGAGACGACAGCGGTGCGCATGTTTCACGTGAAACATCGACACCTACTGACCGGCCCGCCGACCGACCCGCCGGCCGCCCCCGGTCCTCGACCACTGGGCCTGGCCGCAAGGACCGCACGCGCATCGGGCGTCGCAGGGGCGCCGTCCTGGGGACCGTCTTCACGGTGGCCGCCCTGGGACTGGGCTCCGTCCTGCTGTCATCGCTCGGGGACAACAAGCCGCCCCATGACACGGCGGGCGAACGGCAGACCACCGCCGCGGACACGTTCTCCGAAGGCAAGCTGCAGAAGCAGGTCACCGATCTCCTGTCCGAGAACAAGACCAAAGGCGGCGGTTCCCGCACCCCCTTCGGCGCAGCGACAGCCCCTGGCACCAACGAGCACAGGGTCCTCAGGGAAACCGTGGTCCCCGGCTGCGTCCGCGAAGGCATCGGACGCGACGATGCGGCCCTGGCCACCGAGGACGGCACCTACCAAGGGAAGAAGGCCATGCTCGTGCTGCTTCCCGACGCCTCCGACGCCACTCGGGTCACCGCCTACATCGTCGACGCGACCTGCGTGGATCAAGCGGCCTCCGCTGCCGTCGGCAAGGTGCTCTTGCAGCGCACCTACCCGTCCGCCTGAGCAAGCGCTTCTTCTTCGCCCTGCGGGGCACGCGCCGGGCCACCGCGAGGAGCCGGTTCTCCGTGTGCCCGGACACAGCGGGAATGCGCGCCCCTTAGGATCCGTTGGGTGAGGTGAGAGCTCGCAGAGAATCTCCCACCGGCCGAAGACGCAGTCCAGAGACGAGGAATCAAGCCGTGAGCGACGTCCGTAACGTGATCATCATCGGCTCCGGGCCCGCCGGCTACACGGCGGCGCTCTACACCGCGCGCGCGTCGCTGAAGCCGCTGGTGTTCGAGGGGGCCGTCACCGCCGGTGGCGCGCTCATGAACACCACGGACGTCGAGAACTTCCCGGGCTTCCGGGACGGCATCATGGGTCCTGACCTCATGGACAACATGCGTGCCCAGGCGGAACGCTTCGGAGCCGAGCTCGTCCCGGACGACGTGGTGGCCGTGGACCTGAGCGGCGAGATCAAGACCGTCACGGACACGGCAGGCACCGTCCACCGGGCCAAGGCCGTCATCATCACCACCGGCTCGCAGCACCGCAAGCTGGGTCTGCCGAACGAGGACGCTCTCTCCGGCCGTGGCGTGTCGTGGTGCGCCACCTGTGACGGGTTCTTCTTCAAGGACCAGGACATCGCCGTGATCGGTGGTGGCGACACGGCGATGGAGGAGGCCACCTTCCTCTCTCGGTTCGCCAGGTCCGTGACCGTCGTCCACCGCCGTGACACCCTGCGCGCATCCAAGGCCATGCAGGAGCGCGCCTTCGCCGACCCGAAGATCAACTTCGTGTGGGACAGCGAGGTCGCCGAGATTCAGGGCGACCCGAAGCTCTCGGGTCTGAAGCTGCGCAACCTCAAGACCGGTGAGATCTCGGACCTGCCGGTGACCGGGCTGTTCATCGCCATCGGCCACGACCCGCGCACCGAGCTCTTCAAGGGTCAGCTCGACCTGGACGAAGAGGGCTACCTGAAGGTGGAAGCGCCGTCGACGCGCACGAACCTGACCGGCGTCTTCGGTGCCGGCGACGTGGTCGACCACACCTACCGTCAGGCGATCACCGCGGCCGGGACCGGCTGCTCCGCAGCTCTCGACGCCGAGCGTTACCTTGCCGCCCTGGCGGACGAGGAGCAGCCCGAGCCCGAGAAGACCTCTGTCTGACCTCTCCTACCCGCCCCACGCACCAACCAGTTAGGAGCCCTCCGTGGCCGGCACCCTGAAGAACGTGACCGACGACTCCTTCGAGCAGGACGTCCTGAAGAGTGACAAGCCTGTTCTGGTGGACTTCTGGGCCGCCTGGTGCGGCCCTTGCCGCCAGATCGCGCCGTCCCTCGAGGCCATCGCCTCCGAGTACGGCGACAAGATCGAGATCGTCAAGCTGAACATCGACGAGAACCCGGGTACGGCCGCCAAGTACGGCGTCATGTCCATCCCGACCCTGAACGTCTACCAGGGTGGCGAGGTCGCCAAGACCATCGTGGGCGCGAAGCCGAAGGCCGCGATCATTCGTGACCTCGAGGAGTTCATCGCCGAGTGAATCGGCTGAACCGCCGCACCGAAGGTGCATGTTTCACGTGAAACACGAATGGGCCAACCCTGCCGGGTTGGCCCATTCGTTTGGTTGCTCACAGCGGCCGCAGGGCCGGCTCCTTCTGCACGGCACCCAACAACCGGTCCAGCGCCATCTCGACGTCTTCCTTCCAGGAGAGCGTCGACCGCAGCTCCAGCCTCAGCCGGGGGTGGGCAGGGTGTTGGCGGACCGTCTTGAAACCGACCGCCAGAAGATGATCGGCGGGAAGCACGCACGCGGGTTCCTTCCAGCGCGCATCGCCGAAGGCCTCGATCGCCTTGAACCCGCGTCGCAGCAGATCCTTGGCGACCGTCTGCACCATCACCCGGCCCAGTCCCTGCCCTTGGTAGCCCGGCACGATGAACGCGGTGATCAGCTGCACCGCATCAGGCGAGACGGGACTCGTGGGAAACGCCGTGGAGCGGGGGACATAGGCAGGCGGGGCGTAGAGCACGAAGCCCACCGGCACGTCGTCGACATACACGACCCGCCCGCATGAACCCCAGTCCAACAGAACCGCCGAGATCCAGGCTTCCTTCTCCGGAGCCGCTGTGCCCGCCTTTACCGCGGCCTCACCGCTGACTGGGTCGAGCTCCCAGAAGACACACGAGCGACAACGCTTGGGCAGGTCCTGGAGGTTGTCCAGCGTGAGCGGTACGAGCCGGCGGCCCATGAAGGCTGATCCTCGCTTCCTTCGCCCGCCGCCGCATCGCGGGCGGCTGTCAGAACGCTCCGTTCCCTGAGGAGACTGCCGATGAACCCACCGACCGCCCCCAGCCCCAAACCGGTGCTCACCAGTCCGGTGCGGCTCATGGTTCGCATGGCCCCTGCCTCCCTCTCAGAGGTGCTGCCAAGTGGCTGTGCCGTACCCGAACGCATCGTATCGACGATGCGATTCCATCGATACCGCCAGAAAGGAAAGAGCGGGCCATGTTCCGGCACACACCGGACACAGCCCGCTCTGTCTCCCGCACAACAGATACTCCTTGCCGGAGGCTCAGGACTCGCTCTCTTCGGAGTCGCCCTCCAGAAGACCCTTCTGAAGGACCGGCCCTTCGCCAGGAGCGAGTGACCCGAGGATCCGCTCAAGATCCTCCATCGAAGCGAACTCGACGGTGATCTTGCCCTTCTTCTGCCCCAGGTCGACCTTCACTCGGGTCTCGAAACGGTCGGACAGCCGCGTGGCGAGATCCGTCAGCGCAGGAGAGACCCGGGCACCGGCACGCGGGCCCTTGGGCTTCTGAGCCTTCTGAGGCCGCGATCCCATCAGGGTCACGATCTCCTCCACGGCTCGGACCGAGAGGCCTTCCGCCACGATGCGGTGGGCGAGCCGGTCCTGCTCCTCCGAGTCCTCGACGGAGATCAGTGCCCGGGCGTGGCCCGCGGAGAGCACCCCGGCGGCGACCCGGCGCTGCACGGCCGGCGAGAGCTTCAGCAGACGCAAGGTGTTGGAGACCTGCGGCCGGGAACGGCCGATGCGGTCCGCCAGCTGGTCGTGCGTGCAGCTGAAGTCCCTCAGCAGCTGATCGTAAGCCGCTGCCTCTTCCAGGGGGTTCAGCTGGGCGCGGTGCAGGTTCTCCAGAAGGGCGTCCAGAAGGAGCTTCTCGTCCTCCGTGGCCCGCACGATCGCCGGGATCGCCTCCAGCCCCGCCTCACGACAGGCGCGCCACCGGCGCTCACCCATGATGAGCTCGTAGCGGGCAGGACCCACCTGCCGTACGACGACCGGCTGGAGGAGCCCCACTTCCTTGATGGAAGTGATGAGCTCGTGCAGCGCATCCTCGTCGAATACCTCACGCGGCTGGCGGGGGTTCGGCGTGATGGAGTCGAGCGGGATCTCGGCAAAATGCGCACCGATGGGCGCGGCGGGAACGGTCGGCTGCACCGGCTGCTCTGTTTCACGTGAAACAGCCGGCAGAGTCGCTACCTTCGCCGCGGCCACCCCACGATCATTCGGCAGGACAGGGACTGCCGCAGGGGATGTGGAAGCGGCGTTCCCCGCCGCAGCCTGAGCCACCGACTTCTCCGTCGGCGCAGCAGGGATCAGTGCGCCGAGACCACGGCCCAGCCCCCTTCGTCGCTCGCTCACTGAATGCCCTCCACCATGCTCGGGTCGTTCTGCTGTACGCCGATATGGGCGTGCGTCGCGTCATAGCTGATGCCGACGCCCTTCAGCGCGATCTCTCGTGCCGCCTCAAGGTAGGAGAGGGCACCACTCGATCCAGGATCGTAAGTCAGTACCGTCTGCCCATAACTCGGCGCCTCCGAGATACGGACGGAGCGGGGGATGCTCGTCCGCAGCACCTCGTCACCGAAGTGGGTGCGCACCTCTTCCGCGACCTGGGACGCGAGCCGCGTCCGGCCGTCGTACATGGTGAGCAGGATGGTCGACACATGCAGGGCGGGGTTGAGGTGCCCCCGCACCAAGTCGACGTTGCGCAGCAGCTGCCCGAGGCCTTCCAGCGCGTAGTACTCGCACTGGATGGGGATCAGAACTTCCTGGCCCGCCACCAGCGCGTTGACCGTCAGGAGACCAAGGGAAGGCGGGCAGTCGATGAGGATGTAGTCCAACGGCTGCTCGTAGGCCTGGATCGCACGCTGAAGCCTACTCTCCCGCGCCACCAGGGACACCAGCTCGATCTCCGCTCCGGCGAGATCGATCGTGGCGGGAGCGCAGAAGAGGCCCTCGACGTCGGGGACCGGCTGGACCACCTCGGAGAGCGGCCGGCTGTCTACCAACACGTCGTAGATGGAAGGGACTTCGGCGTGGTGGTCGATCCCCAGCGCCGTGGACGCATTGCCCTGTGGGTCGAGGTCGACCACTAGGACCCGACCACCATGCAGCGCGAGGGAAGCGGCAAGGTTGACGGTCGTCGTCGTCTTGCCCACACCGCCCTTCTGGTTGGCGACCACGATGATTCGGGTCTGCTCAGGCCGTGGCAGGCCCTCGCCGGCACGACCCAGAGCCTCGACCGCCAGTTGGGCAGCACGACCGATGGGAGTGTCGTCCATCGGAGGCGGTGTTTCACGTGAAACATCCGCCCCCATCGACTCGGTACGGGGACCGGGGACCGGATCGGTCATCGGTCCCGCGATGTTGGCGTCGGACCGCAAGGATTCACTCTCCTCGACTTCAGGCTCGCAATGAACAGAGCCTCCCATGTCTTCGGGGTCGTGAACCAGTGAGGCCTGTCGTTCTGTGGAGAAATCCACCTCTGTGGATACCTCAGGTCCCTCATCGAGTGAACCAAGAGGCTTGCGGTCGCGGGGTTCGGCCGCGGCGCGGCCACGACTGATGATGCCGTGCAGCAGTGAGCGACGTTTCACGTGAAACACGATGCACAGCAGCCGAGGCCGGACTGCCGCGACACTCCGGCTTGCATCGGTTTGGCAGCTTGTGTGGAGTACGTCTCGTCGTCAGGACGGATCAGCGTCGTCGGCGCGTCCGACCTGTGCGAGCCGCCTTGGCGCGCTTCGCGGCGAAGCGCACACCACCGGGGCTCTCCCCGACCTCGACCCGCACGACGGTGGACATCGGATCCACCACGCCCTCACCCACATGCAGGATGGAGGTCTCCACCGCCCCCAGCTTGCTGAGCGCGGTCGACGCGCTCTTCAGCTCCTCCTCCGCGGTGTCGCCCTTGAGCGCGAGCATCTCCCCGTACGGCCTCAGCAGCGGGACACCCCAGGTGGCGAGCCGGTCGAGCGGCGCCACGGCCCGGGCCGTCACGACATGGACCGGTTGGATCTTTCCCATCACCTCTTCGGCCCGGCCGCGCATGACGGTCACATGGTCGAGGCCGAGCAGCTCCACGACTTCGGTGAGGAAGTTGGTGCGCCGCAGCAGCGGCTCCAGGAGGGTGATCTTCAGGTCGGTGCGCACCAGCGCCAGCGGAATGCCGGGAAGACCGGCCCCGGAGCCGACATCGCACACCGTCACGCCGTCAGGCACGACCTCCGAGAGCACCGCGCAGTTCAGCAGGTGCCGCTCCCACAGGCGGGGCACCTCCCGCGGGCCGATGAGACCGCGCTTCACGCCCGCCTCAGCGAGCAGCTCGGCGTACCGCACCGCATCGGCGAAGCGATCACCGAACACCTCGCGCGCCTGCTCGGGCGCGGGGGGAAGCTCCGCTGCCTCCGTCACGGGGGACCGTCCTTCCGTACCGCGTCAGCGCACCCGGCGCCGACATCAGAACCACCAGAACTATCAGGCTGACAAAATTCGGCCCCGCCTGCGCAACAGACGGGGCCGGAGAACGTAGGGGCCGATCAGGCGGGCAGCACGACGACGAAGCGCTGCGGCTCCTCGCCCTCGGACTCGCTGCGCAGACCCGCGGCCTTGACCGCGTCGTGCACGACCTTGCGCTCGAAGGGCGTCATCGGCTTCAGCTTGACGGCCTCGCCGCTGCTCTTGGCTTCCGCTGCGGCCTTGGCGCCCAGCTCGGACAGCTCCGAGCGCTTCTGCGCCCGGTAGCCGGCGATGTCCAGCATCAGGCGGCTGCGGTCACCGGTCTCCCGGTGCACGGCCAGACGAGTGAGCTCCTGGAGCGCCTCCAGCACCTCGCCGTCACGGCCGACCAGCTTCTGCAGATCACGGCCGCCCGCGTCGCTGATGATCGAGACGGAGGCGCGGTCGGCCTCGACGTCCATGTCGATATCGCCGTCGAGGTCGGCGATGTCGAGCAGACCCTCCAGGTAGTCCGCCGCGATCTCGCCTTCCTGCTCCAGGCGAGTCAGGGTGTCTGCACCCTCGGCAGCGGCGGAGGTGGTGCCTTCCGTCACGGGATGGACTCCTTCTTACTTCTTGGACGGGGACTTGGGCCGCTGCGGACCCTTGCGCTGTCCGGACTGGGCCTTGCTGCGGGTACCGCCGGCGGGCTTCGCGCCGCCCTTCTTGGCAGCGGCGGCGGGCTGGGCGTCCTCGGGCTCGTCGGACTTGGTCAGCGACGTCTTCGGCTCGCTCTCACCAGCCGCCTTGGCGCCGGTGGCTCCGCCGTGCTGACGCTGCGACTTGCTCTGCCGCTTCGGCTGCTGGCGCTTCGGAGCACCGGTGGCGGTGATCGGCGTACCGTCCTCGGCCGCTGCCGCGGTGTCGCTCTTGATCACGGTGCCGTCGGCCTGGGCGGCGAGGCTGGCCTTGCTCAGGCCGTTGATGAACTTCCGCTCGAACTCGTTGCGGTCGCGCCCCTTGGCCACGATGGCCTTGACGACGGCCCGGTCGCGACGCTTGCCGACCTTGTTGTGCTGCGTGACGTACTTGGTCAGGCGCTCCAGGTACTCGGCCTGGGCCTTGGAGCCCGGGGTCGGGTTGTTGCGGATGACGTACATCTGCTGACCCATGGTCCACACGTTGGTGGTCAGCCAGTAGACCAGGACACCGACGGGGAAGTTGATGCCGAAGACGGCGAACATGACGGGGAAGACGTACATCAGCATCTTCTGCTGCTGCATGAACGGCGTCTTCACCGTGGTGTCGACGTTCTTCGTCATCAGCTGGCGCTGGGTGAAGAACTGCGACGCCGACATCAGGACGATCATGACGGCGGTGACCACGCGCACGTCGGTGAGCGAGGCACCGAGCGCTTCCACCTTCGACGAGCTGTCGGTGAACTTCACCGCCAGGGGCGCGCCGACGATGTGTGCCTTCTGGGCGCTCTGCAGCAGGTTCTCGTTGATCACACCGATGGTGTCGTTCGACGCGATGCTGTTGAGCACGTGGTACAGAGCGAAGAAGAACGGGGACTGCGCCAGGATGGGAAGGCACGAGGAGAGCGGGTTGGTGCCCGTCTCCTTGTACAGCTTCATCATCTCTTCGGACTGACGCTGCTTGTCGTTCTTGTAGCGCTCCTGGATCTTCTTCATCTCGGGCTGGAGCGTCTGCATCGCCCGAGTGGCCTTGATCTGCTTCACGAAGAGCGGGATCAGGCAGATGCGGATCAGGATCACCAGGGACACGATCGACAGGCCCCAGGCCCAGCCGGTGTCAGGGCCGAAGATGGCGCCGTACACCGTGTGGAACTGGACGATGACCCAGGAGACGGGTGTGGTGATGAAGCTGAAGAGGCTGGCAATCGTGTCCACTAATCATGCTCCTTGGGCATGGGACGGTGTCTCTGCGGCCGGGCTCGAAGGACTCGACGGACTTGTAGGAGAAGTCTGTCCCTCGGTGGCCGGTCCGGCGGCGGAGGGCCCGCCCTTGCGTGCACGCCACGCGTTACGCAGCATTTCGTGCCACCGCGGACGCTTGCGCGGCGGGACATGGTCCACACCGCCCAGCGACCACGGATTGCACCGCAGGATGCGCCATGCCGTGAGTGCCGTTCCCTTGACGGCACCATGCCGGTCGATGGCCGTGTAGCCGTAGTGGGAGCACGACGGGTAGTACTTGCAGACCGGCCCGAGCAGCGGACTGATCGTCCACTGGTAGAGCTTGATCAGAGCCAGCAGCGGGTACTTCATCGCGCGCCCCCTCCCAGCAACCGCTGGAGAGCGGCATCCAGGTCTCGGGCCAGCTGTGCATGGTCGGCGTCGCCCGATCCGGGCAGCGCTCGTACGACTACCAGGCTACCGGGGGGCAGCTGGGCGACTCGCTCGCGCATCAGGTGGCGAAGCCTGCGCTTCACCTTGTTGCGCACGACCGCACCACCCACTGCTTTGCTCACGACGAAACCCGCACGCGTCGGGGGAGCGCTCTCCCCAGGCGCATGCGGGTCCGTGGCACCGCTTCGAAGGTGGACGACGAGGTGCGGGCGTCCTGCCCGACGGCCTCGCCGTACCGCGGTCGCGAAGTCCTCGCGCCGCCTCAGCCGGTTCTCGGTGGGCAGCACGACGTCATGACCTGATCGGAATCAGGCGGACAGACGGGCGCGACCCTTGCTACGGCGGGACGCGAGAATCGCGCGGCCGGCACGGGTGCGCATACGCAGCCGGAAGCCGTGGGTCTTCGCGCGACGACGGTTGTTCGGCTGGAAGGTGCGCTTGCTCACTCGGGGGCTCCAGAAAGAATCGGTGGTTGCGGGGTGCCGTCCTGGCTGTCACCGTGCGCCCACGAGTAGCTCGCAGTTACGCCCGAGTGCACCGCTGACCGATCACCCAAATGATCTGTGCCCATCGGAGGCAGGCGGCAGCAGCCATCGACAACTCGACCTGGTTACGGTACGCGCGGCTACGCCATCCGGTCAAACCAGGAGTCGCCGGGAGACACTTGTCCACAGGCTGGGGACAACAACTTGAACCCTACCGGCCGCCCTGACTACCGTGACGGAACTCCGATTCGTTCCCTTATCCCTGCCCCACCCGATTTACATCCCGAGCCGTCCCAGAACCACACGTTCGTGGGACCTGTGAGAGAGCGTGCCCTGTGGCTGACGTACCTGCCGATCTTGCCGCAGTGTGGCCACGCGTATTGGAGCAGCTCCTCGGGGAGGGCCGCGGCCAAGGGGTCGAAGGGAAGGACGAGCACTGGATCCGGCGCTGCCAGCCCCTCGCGCTGGTCGCGGACACCGCCCTGCTCGCCGTGCCGAACGAATTCGCCAAGGGCGTCCTGGAGGGCCGGCTGGCGCCGGTCGTCAGCGAGACACTGAGCCGCGAGTGCGGCCGCCCGATCCGGATCGCGATCACCGTCGACGACTCCGCGGGCGAGCCCCCCGCCGCACCGGCGCCCCCGGCCCGCTCCCAGCCGCGCTACGAGGAGCCCGAGCTCCCGGCCGCACGCCAGGACCGCGACGGATACGACCGCCCCGAGCGCGACGCCTACGACCGTCAGGACCGGGACGGATACGACCGGCCGGAACGTGACGGATACGACCGGCCCGACCGCGACGGTTACGACCGCCCCGACCGTGACTCCTACGACCGCCAGGACCGCGACGGCTACGAGGGGTACGGCCGCCACCGCGCCGACCAGCTGCCCGGACCGGCCGGTGACCAGCTTCCGCCTACGCGCGCAGATCAGCGCGCAGATCACCTTCCCACGGCCCGTCCCGCGTACCCGTCCGAGTACCAGCGCCCCGAGCCGGGCGCCTGGCCCCGGCCGCCGCAGCAGGACGAGTACGGCTGGCAGCAGCAGCGCCTCGGATTCCCCGAGCGTGACCCGTACGCATCACCCGGACAGGACCCTTACGGCTCCCAGGACTCCTACGGCTCCCCGGACTCGTACACCCCGCAGGACTCCTACGGCTCCTCCGCGCAGGACTACCGCCCGCAGCCCATGGAGCGCCCCTCCTACGAGCAGCCGCGCTCCGACTACGAGGTGCCACGCCCCGACTACGACCAGCGCGACCCGGTGCGCCGGGAGCTGCCCGAGCCGCCGGCCGGCTCCGGGCACGTGCACCGGGGTGGCCCGGTCGGCCCGAACCTGCCGACGACGGGCGCGCCCGGCCCCCTGGCCGCCCAGCCCGCGCCGGCGACCGGCCCCGGTGAGCCCACCGCGCGTCTGAACCCGAAGTACCTCTTCGACACGTTCGTGATCGGCGCCTCCAACCGCTTCGCCCACGCGGCCGCGGTCGCTGTGGCCGAGGCACCGGCGAAGGCGTACAACCCCTTGTTCATCTACGGGGAGTCCGGGCTCGGCAAGACGCACCTGCTGCACGCGATCGGGCACTACGCGCGCAGCCTCTACCCGGGCACGCGGGTGCGGTACGTGAGCTCGGAGGAGTTCACCAACGAGTTCATCAACTCCATCCGCGACGGCAAGGGCGACAGCTTCCGCAAGCGGTACCGCGAGATGGACATCCTGCTCGTCGACGACATCCAGTTCCTGGCGGACAAGGAGTCGACGCAGGAGGAGTTCTTCCACACCTTCAACACACTCCACAACGCCAACAAGCAGATCGTGCTGTCCTCCGACCGGCCGCCGAAACAGCTGGTGACGCTGGAGGACCGGCTGCGGAACCGTTTCGAGTGGGGTCTGATCACGGACGTCCAGCCGCCCGAGCTGGAAACCCGGATCGCGATCCTGCGCAAGAAGGCGGTGCAGGAGCAGCTGAACGCGCCGCCGGAGGTGCTGGAGTTCATCGCGTCCCGGATCTCGCGCAACATCCGCGAGCTGGAAGGCGCCCTGATCCGGGTCACGGCGTTCGCGTCGCTCAACCGGCAGCCGGTGGACCTGGGCCTGACGGAGATCGTCCTCAAGGACCTCATCCCCGGTGGCGACGATTCCGCGCCCGAGATCACGTCGACGGCCATCATGGGCGCGACGGCGGACTACTTCGGGCTGACCGTCGAGGACCTGTGCGGGACCTCGCGCGGCCGCGCCCTCGTCACCGCCCGGCAGATCGCCATGTACCTGTGCCGTGAGCTGACGGACCTGTCGCTGCCGAAGATCGGCGCGCTGTTCGGCGGCCGCGACCACACCACGGTGATGCACGCGGACCGCAAGATCCGCAATCTGATGGCCGAGCGCCGCTCCATCTACAACCAGGTCACCGAGCTGACCAACCGCATCAAGAACGGCTGACGGCGACAGCGGTACACACCGCCGAGGGCGCCCCCTGAGGCTTCGGGGGGCGCCCTTTTTCATGCACCGGAGCCCCTGGGCCGGCGCGACGACACCCCACCGCCCGGCACCTGATCGCAACCCACTGTTCGAATAGCTGCGGAGTTACGGCCTCCCTCCACAGATTCGTGGACTTTCTGCCGTCCACATCCTGGGGACCGGGAAGTTGTCCAGATCGCGTCCACAGCAGCCACTGTTGATAGACCATCAGACCAGCTCAGGTGCTTGTGGATTCGTGGACGAAGGATCTCCACAGACTGTGGACAACGAGATGATCCACAGGCTGTGCACCGAGTTGTCCACCGGCCACCCACAGGCTGGGGAGAGTTGTCCCCAGCAAACCGTCGCTTCTCCACATGCCTGTCCACTGTTCGGCAACGCGACGCGCCTCCTCACCGGGTCGAGTGAAAGGCGTCACACAAAGGTGCCGGGTTGGGCTGTGGGAAAGGTGGGTAAAGCTGGGGACGGCGCTGGGGAGAACTCACCTCCCCCTGTGCATGGCGTGTGCAGAACTTTCTGTTCTCCACAGATGTGCCCGGTTGTCCACCGCCTCCACCCACAGGACCCGTGGACAAAATTCGCGCCCTGAGCTGGGCAAACGAGGTTATCCACGGTATCCACAGCCCCTACTACTACTCCCGACTAGAGAGAGCTGGGAATCCGTTTCGAAGGGGGCCCTGTGCACAACTCGCTCTTCGGTGCCCGGCTGCCCCTCGTCACGACTTGACCCCGAGAGGCACCTACTGTCAGTGCGGTGCGTCAGACTGGTCCCCGGTGTCCTCCCCCTCACAGGGACCGTCGACACCGAGACAGACGACGAGGGCCAGGCAGAGCGAGAAGCGCCGGCAACAGCAGGAGGCGGCAACAGTGAAGATCCGGGTGGAACGCGACGTACTCGCGGAGGCAGTGGCCTGGGCGGCACGCAGCCTCCCGGCCCGTCCGCCGGCGCCTGTCCTCGCCGGCCTGCTGCTGAAGGCCGAGGAAGGCCAGCTGAGCCTGTCGAGCTTCGACTACGAGGTCTCGGCGCGCGTGTCGGTGGAGGCCGAGGTCGACGAGGAGGGCACGGTCCTGGTCTCGGGCCGCCTGCTCGCGGACATCTGCCGCGCGCTCCCCAACCGGCCGGTGGAGATTTCCACAGACGGTGTACGGGCGACCGTGGTCTGCGGCTCGTCCCGGTTCACACTCCACACCCTGCCTGTGGAGGAGTACCCGGCCCTGCCGCAGATGCCGAACGCGACGGGCACGGTCCCCGGCGAGGTCTTCGCCTCCGCCGCCTCCCAGGTCGCCATCGCGGCCGGCCGTGACGACACGCTGCCCGTGCTCACGGGTGTCCGCATCGAGATCGAGGGCGACACCGTCACGCTGGCGTCCACCGACCGCTACCGCTTCGCGGTCCGCGAGTTCCTGTGGAAGCCGGAGAACCCGGAGGCCTCCGCGGTCGCCCTGGTGCCAGCCAAGACGCTCCTGGACACCGCCAAGGCCCTGACCAGCGGCGACCAGGTGATCCTGGCGCTGTCCGGCTCGGGTTCCGGCGAGGGCCTGATCGGTTTCGAGGGTGCCGGCCGCCGTACGACGACCCGCCTGCTGGAGGGCGACCTCCCGAAGTACCGCACGCTGTTCCCGACGGAGTTCAACAGCGTCGCCGTCATCGAGACCGCCCCCTTCGTGGAGGCCGTCAAGCGTGTGGCCCTGGTCGCCGAGCGCAACACCCCGGTGCGGCTGAGCTTCGAGCAGGGCGTGCTCATCCTGGAGGCGGGCTCCAGCGACGACGCACAGGCTGTGGAAAGGGTGGACGCCCAGCTGGAGGGCGACGACATCTCGATCGCCTTCAACCCCACGTTCCTGCTGGACGGCCTGAGCGCCATCGACTCCCCGGTGGCCCAGCTGTCGTTCACGACGTCCACGAAGCCCGCGCTGCTCAGCGGCAAGCCCGCGCTGGACGCCGAGGCGGACGACGCCTACAAGTACCTGATCATGCCGGTGCGCCTCAGCGGCTGAGCCCGTCCGAGGCGCCGGTGATCGTCGGCGGCTGTCCACAGGCTGAGGACAAAGTCGCAGGTGAGGGCGTACGACTGAGCGCGTATGCCCACAGATGTGCGCGAGCGTCCGGGTTTAGGCTCGGACGCGGGTACGAAAGTGCCGCGCGGTACACACGTGCCGCCACGCCACGTCGCAGAACCTAAGGAAAACAACTGATGGAGCTCGGTCTCGTCGGCCTCGGCAAGATGGGCGGCAACATGCGCGAGCGGATCCGCCGCGCAGGTCACACCGTCCTCGGATACGACCGCAACCCGGACCTCGCCGATGTCCACAGCCTGGAAGAGCTTGTGGGCAAGCTCAGCGGGCCTCGCGTGATCTGGGTGATGGTCCCGGCCGGTGAGGCCACGCAGACCACGATCGACCAGCTCGCAGAGCTCTTGGAGCCCGGTGACGTCGTGGTGGACGGCGGCAACTCCCGCTGGACCGACGACGTGAAGCACTCCGAGGAGCTGGCGGCCAAGGGCGTCGGCTTCGTCGACTGCGGTGTCTCCGGCGGCGTCTGGGGCCTGGAGAACGGCTACGCGCTGATGTACGGCGGTGACAAGGAGCACGTCGCCAAGGTGCAGCCGGTCTTCGACGCCCTCAAGCCGGAGGGCGACTCCGGCTCGGTGCACGCCGGCAAGGTCGGCGCGGGCCACTTCGCGAAGATGGTCCACAACGGCATCGAGTACGCGATGATGCAGGCCTACGCCGAGGGCTGGGAGCTCCTGGAGAAGGTCGACTCCGTGACCGACGTCCGGGAGGTCTTCCGCTCCTGGCAGGAGGGCACGGTCATCCGCTCCTGGCTGCTCGACCTCGCGGTCAACGCGCTCGACGAGGACGAGCACCTGGACGAGCTCCGGGGTTATGCACAGGACTCCGGCGAGGGACGCTGGACGGTGGAGGCGGCGATCGACAACGCGGTGCCGCTGCCGGCGATCACCGCGTCGCTGTTCGCGCGGTTCGCCTCCCGCCAGGAGGACTCGCCCCAGATGAAGATGATCGCGGCGCTGCGGAACCAGTTCGGCGGCCACGCGGTCGAGAAGAAGTAACCGAGCACCGAGGGAGGTCGGCGAAACGACCATGCACGTCACGCATCTGTCGCTGGCCGACTTCCGCTCGTACCCCCGGGTCGAGGTCCCGCTCGATCCCGGGGTGACGGCCTTCGTCGGGCCGAACGGGCAGGGCAAGACCAACCTCGTCGAGGCCGTCGGCTATCTCGCCACCCTCGGCAGCCACCGGGTCTCCTCCGACGCCCCCCTGGTCCGCATGGGCGCCGAGCGCGCGATCATCCGGGCGCAGGTCCGGCAGGGGGAGCGGCAGCAGCTGGTCGAGCTGGAGCTGAACCCGGGGCGTGCCAACCGGGCCCGCATCAACAGGTCCTCGCAGGTCAGGCCGCGTGACGTGCTGGGGATCGTACGGACCGTGCTGTTCGCGCCGGAGGATCTCGCCCTGATCAAGGGTGACCCCGGGGAGCGGCGGCGTTTCCTCGACGAGTTGATCACAGCGCGTTCTCCGCGCATGGCCGGGGTCCGCTCCGACTACGACCGGGTCCTCAAGCAGCGCAACACCCTGCTGAAGTCGGCGGCGTTGGCCCGCCGGCACGGTGGTCGCACCATGGACATGTCCACCCTCGACGTGTGGGACCAGCATCTCGCGCGTGCGGGCGCGGAGTTGCTCGCCCAGCGTCTGGACCTGATCGCCACGATCCAGCCGCTGGCCGACAAGGCCTATGAACAACTCGCGCCCGGCGGCGGCCCGGTCGCGCTGGAGTACAAGCCGTCCGCGCCGGGGGAGGCGCACACCCGTGAGGACCTCTTCGAGCAGCTGATGGGCGCGCTCGCGGAGGCCCGCAAGCAGGAGATCGAGCGCGGGGTGACCCTGATCGGGCCGCACCGGGACGACCTGGTGCTCAAGCTCGGCCAGCTCCCTGCCAAGGGCTACGCCTCCCACGGCGAGTCCTGGTCCTACGCACTGGCGCTGCGGCTGGCGTCCTACGACCTGCTCCGGGCGGAGGGCAACGAGCCGGTGCTGGTGCTCGACGACGTGTTCGCCGAGCTGGACACCCGTCGGCGTGAGCGTCTCGCCGAACTGGTGGCCCCGGGCGAGCAGGTCCTGGTGACGGCGGCGGTCGACGACGACGTACCGCATGTGCTGTCCGGGACGCGGTTCGCCGTGTCCGAGGGGACGGTGGAGCGCGTATGACGGAGAACACATCCGGCGACGCCCCCAGGACCTCCGGGCCGCCCAAGAGCCCCGAGCCCTCCGGTGTCGACCTCGCGCGCGTGGCGTTGCGCGCCGCGAAGGACGCCGCACGCGCGCGTGGGGACGCGGCGCAGCAGAAGAAGCAGGCGCGCCGCGGGGGTCTGCGCTCCGGCGCGCGCGCCGACGGCCGCGATCCGATGGCGCTCGGTTCCGCGATCAACCGCCTGATCACCGAACGGGGCTGGGAGGCGCCGGCCGCGGTGGGCGGTGTGATGGGCCGCTGGCCGCAGATCGTCGGCGAGGACGTGGCCAAGCACTGTGTGCCGGAGAGGTACGACGAGGACGAGCGGGTCCTGACCGTGCGCTGTGACTCGACGGCCTGGGCGACGAACCTCCGGTTGCTCGCGCCCACGCTGGTCGCGCGCCTCAACGAGGACCTGGGCCACGGCACGGTGCAGCTGATCAAGGTGCAGGGCCCCGGTGGCCCGGCTCGCCGTTACGGGCCGCTGCGCGCCCCCGGCAGTACCGGTCCGGGCGATACGTACGGCTGATCGGCACCGTTTTCCCACTGGTCGGCAGTACGTGACCGACTTCACATCGAGGGCTTCCGCCCGCCCTTTCGGAGGGCCGGCGGTGCTCTCGGTGTGTGCCCGCACATGGTTGCGAATCGCGACCTGACTCCGAAGTAGCCAAGGGTTGACGGCTGGAAGCGCTGAGTGCCTCCGTGAGCCTCTTGGAGCCCCCATCCGTATATCGGGAGTAGGACGAGACCCGTCGAGGGCGGCACATGCGGACTCAGGTACCGGCAAACCCCCATCAGTGTCAGTGCTACCGGTAGACTGGAAGCAATCCCGCCCCACTCGCTGGGGACCGTCCGGGAAAAGCTGAGCAACGCTGATCAAGGCTTACCAACGCAACATGCCGCAGCCGCTCCGGCAACCCGCCGACGAGCCTGGCTCGTGCTGTGCCAGAAAGGGCGCTTCGTGGCCGATTCCGGCAACCCCAACGAGAACATCCCGTCCACCGACGAAGGCGTGAGCAGCGAGGCGATCACCTCCAACAGCGAGGTCACCGCCTCGTACGACGCCAGTGCCATCACCGTCCTCGAGGGTCTGGACGCGGTCCGCAAGCGGCCCGGCATGTACATCGGCTCGACCGGTGAGCGCGGTCTGCACCACCTCGTGTACGAGGTCGTCGACAACTCCGTCGACGAGGCGCTGGCCGGGCACGCGGACACGATCCAGGTGACGATCCTGGCCGACGGCGGCGTCCGCGTCGTCGACAACGGCCGTGGCATCCCGGTGGGCATCGTGCCGTCCGAGGGCAAGCCGGCCGTCGAGGTCGTGCTGACCGTGCTGCACGCGGGCGGCAAGTTCGGCGGCGGCGGCTACGCGGTCTCCGGTGGTCTGCACGGCGTCGGTGTCTCGGTCGTGAACGCCCTGTCCAGCAAGGTCTCCGTCGAGGTGAGGACCGACGGCCACCGCTGGACGCAGGACTACAAGATGGGCGTCCCGACGGCCCCGCTCGCCCAGCACGAGGCCACGGACGAGACCGGCACGTCGGTCACCTTCTGGGCCGACGGCGACATCTTCGAGACCACCGACTACTCCTTCGAGACGCTCTCGCGGCGCTTCCAGGAGATGGCGTTCCTCAACAAGGGTTTGACGATCAAACTCACGGACGAGCGCGAGTCGGCGAAGGCCGTGACCGGTGCCGACGAGGCCGGTGCGGACGAGAAGGCCGAGGTCAAGACCGTCACGTACCACTACGAGGGCGGCATCGTCGACTTCGTGAAGTACCTCAACTCCCGCAAGGGCGAGGCGGTCCACCCGACCGTCATCGACCTGGAGGCCGAGGACAAGGACAGGCAGCTGTCCCTCGAGATCGCCATGCAGTGGAACGGCGGCTACACCGAGGGCGTGTACTCCTTCGCGAACATCATCCACACCCACGAGGGCGGTACGCACGAGGAGGGCTTCCGGGCCGCGCTGACCTCGCTGATCAACAAGTACGCGCGCGACAAGAGGCTGCTGCGCGAGAAGGACGACAACCTCACGGGCGACGACATCCGCGAGGGTCTGACGGCGATCATCTCGGTCAAGCTGAGCGAGCCGCAGTTCGAGGGCCAGACGAAGACCAAGCTGGGCAACACCGAGGCCAAGACGTTCGTCCAGAAGGTCGTCTACGAGCACCTCGCGGACTGGCTGGACCGCAACCCGAACGAGGCCGCGGACATCATCCGCAAGGGCATCCAGGCGGCCACCGCGCGCGTGGCGGCCCGCAAGGCCCGTGACCTGACCCGCCGCAAGGGCCTGCTGGAGACCGCGTCCCTGCCGGGCAAGCTCTCCGACTGCCAGTCGAACGATCCCACCAAGTGCGAGATCTTCATCGTCGAGGGTGACTCCGCCGGCGGCTCGGCCAAGTCCGGCCGCAACCCGCAGTACCAGGCGATCCTCCCGATCCGCGGCAAGATCCTGAACGTCGAGAAGGCGCGGATCGACAAGATCCTGCAGAACCAGGAGATCCAGGCGCTGATCTCGGCCTTCGGCACCGGAGTCCACGAGGACTTCGACATCGAGAAGCTCCGCTATCACAAGATCATCCTGATGGCGGACGCCGACGTCGACGGCCAGCACATCAACACCCTGCTGCTGACCTTCCTGTTCCGCTTCATGCGGCCCTTGGTCGAAGCCGGTCACGTGTACCTCTCCCGCCCGCCGCTCTACAAGATCAAGTGGGGCAAGGACGACTTCGAGTACGCGTACTCCGACCGCGAGCGCGACGCCCTGATCGAGATGGGCCGCAACGCCGGCAAGCGCATCAAGGACGACTCCGTGCAGCGCTTCAAGGGTCTCGGTGAGATGAACGCCGAGGAGCTGCGCATCACGACCATGGACCAGGAGCACCGCGTCCTCGGCCAGGTCACCCTCGACGACGCCGCCCAGGCCGACGACCTGTTCTCGGTCCTCATGGGCGAGGACGTCGAGGCCCGCCGCGCGTTCATCCAGCGCAACGCCAAGGACGTCCGCTTCCTCGACATCTGAGTCGGTCTCAGCTGACCGCACCAGGAAGGATCTTCACCAGCAATGACCGACGAGAACACTCCCGTGACGACGCCCGAGGGTGACGCCCTTGCCATGCGCGTCGAGCCCGTCGGGCTCGAGACGGAGATGCAGCGCTCGTACCTCGACTACGCGATGTCCGTCATCGTCTCGCGTGCGCTGCCGGACGTCCGCGACGGTCTCAAGCCCGTCCACCGCCGTGTGCTGTACGCCATGTACGACGGCGGCTACCGCCCCGAGCGCGGCTTCTACAAGTGCGCCCGCGTCGTCGGCGACGTCATGGGCAACTACCACCCGCACGGCGACTCCTCCATCTACGACGCGCTCGTGCGCCTCGCCCAGTCCTGGTCGATGCGCATGCCGCTCGTCGACTCCAACGGCAACTTCGGCTCCCCGGGCAACGACCCGGCCGCGGCCATGCGGTACACCGAGTGCAAGATGGCGCCGCTGTCGATGGAGATGGTCCGTGACATCGACGAGGAGACCGTCGACTTCACGGACAACTACGACGGCCGCTCCCAGGAGCCGACCGTCCTGCCGGCCCGCTTCCCGAACCTGCTGATCAACGGCTCGGCCGGTATCGCGGTCGGCATGGCCACCAACATCCCGCCGCACAACCTGCGCGAGGTCGCCGCCGGCGCCCAGTGGTATCTGGAGAACCCCGAGGCCTCGCACGAGGAGCTGCTGGACGCGCTCATCGAGCGCATCAAGGGCCCGGACTTCCCGACCGGCGCGCTCGTCGTCGGCCGCCGGGGCATCGAGGAGGCGTACCGCACCGGCCGCGGCTCCATCACCATGCGCGCGGTCGTCGAGGTCGAGGAGATCCAGAACCGCCAGTGCCTGGTGGTCACCGAGCTGCCGTACCAGGTCAACCCGGACAACCTCGCCCAGAAGATCGCCGACCTGGTCAAGGACGGCAAGATCGGCGGCATCGCGGACGTCCGCGACGAGACCTCCTCGCGCACCGGCCAGCGCCTGGTCATCGTGCTGAAGCGGGACGCGGTCGCCAAGGTCGTGCTGAACAACCTGTACAAGCACACCGACCTCCAGACGAACTTCGGCGCCAACATGCTGGCGCTGGTGGACGGCGTGCCGCGCACGCTCTCGCTCGACGCGTTCATCCGGCACTGGGTGACGCACCAGATCGAGGTCATCGTCCGCCGTACGCGCTTCCGGCTGCGCAAGGCCGAGGAGCGGGCGCACATCCTGCGCGGCCTGCTGAAGGCCCTGGACGCCATCGACGAGGTCATCGCGCTGATCCGGCGCAGTGACACCGTGGAGATCGCCCGCGGCGGCCTGATGAGCCTGCTGGAGATCGACGAGATCCAGGCCAACGCCATCCTCGAGATGCAGCTGCGCCGACTGGCCGCCCTGGAGCGCCAGAAGATCGTCCAGGAGCACGACGAACTCCAGGCGAAGATCAACGAGTACAACGAGATCCTCGCGTCCCCGGTCCGCCAGCGCGGCATCGTCAGTGAAGAACTGGCCGCGCTCGTCGAGAAGTTCGGCGACGACCGCAAGACGACGCTGGTCCCCTACGAGGGCGACATGTCCATCGAGGACCTGATCGCCGAGGAGGACATCGTCGTCACGGTCACCCGGGGCGGCTACATCAAGCGCACCAAGACCGACGACTACCGCGCCCAGAAGCGCGGCGGCAAGGGCGTGCGCGGCACGAAGCTCAAGGAAGACGACATCGTCGACCACTTCTTCGTGTCCACCACGCACCACTGGCTGCTGTTCTTCACCAACAAGGGCCGTGTCTACCGCGTCAAGGGCTACGAGCTGCCGGACGCCGGCCGGGACGCGCGCGGTCAGCACGTGGCGAACCTGCTCGCCTTCCAGCCGGACGAGGCGATCGCCGAGATCCTGGCGATCCGCGACTACGAGGCGGTTCCCTACCTCGTGCTCGCCACCAAGGCCGGACTTGTGAAGAAGACGCCTCTGAAGGATTACGATTCGCCCCGTTCCGGCGGTGTGATCGCGATCAACCTCCGGTCGATGGAGGACGGTTCGGACGACGAACTGATCGGAGCCGAGCTGGTCTCGGCGGACGACGATCTGCTTCTGATCAGCAAGAAGGCCCAGTCGATCAGGTTCACCGCCTCGGACGACACCCTGCGGCCCATGGGCCGTGCCACCTCGGGTGTCAAGGGCATGAGCTTCCGCGAGGGCGACGAGCTGCTCTCGATGAATGTTGTTCGACCCGGTACGTTCGTGTTCACTGCCACAGACGGCGGGTACGCGAAGCGGACCGCCGTCGACGAGTACCGCGTCCAGGGTCGCGGCGGCCTCGGCATCAAGGCTGCCAAGATCGTCGAGGACCGTGGGTCCCTCGTCGGCGCGCTGGTGGTCGAGGAAACCGATGAGATCCTCGCCATCACGCTGTCGGGCGGTGTGATTCGTACGCGAGTCAACGAGATCAGGGAAACCGGCCGTGACACCATGGGCGTCCAACTGATCAATCTGGGCAAGCGCGATGCCGTCGTGGGCATCGCTCGCAACGCCGAGGCGGGACGCGAGGCGGAGGAGGTCGACGGCGACGTGGTCGTCGACGAGACCGCCGAGGGTGCCGCGAGCGGCACGGACGAGGGTGAGGCGCCCTCGGCCGAGTAGGCACGAGGAGTGAGTCAGCGTGAGCGGAGCCACGGGCGCCGGACCGGCCGGAACCTCAAGGGGTACGGAAGCGGACGACGGCGGCCGTGGCTCCGCCGCGCGTGCGGCGGACCCGCACACGACCAACCTGAAGGCGATCAAGTCCCCGACCAAGGACACGCCTGCGCCTGACCCGCATGCATCACAGGGGGGAACTGTGACGGACACCCGAGGTCCGAAGACCAAGCAGCCCAAGGCCGGCACGGGCCCGTCCGCCTCCGGCGCGCAGCCGCAGCCGGCCGCGCAGGAGCCGGGCGCGGCCTCGCCCCTGCCCGGGGAACGGCAGACGCAGCAGCAGGCCGGGCCGTACCACCCGCCGCAGGCCTACCCGGCGCAGCAGGCGGCGGCCGGTGCGGGAGCGGGAGCGGGTGCCGCGACGGGGGCCGTACGGCGCCCCCGCACGGGGGCGAGCACCACGCCTCGGGTCCGCAAGGCGCGGCTGCGGGTGGCGAAGGCCGACCCGTGGTCGGTGATGAAGGTCAGCTTCCTGCTCTCCATCGCCCTGGGCATCTGCACGATCGTCGCGTCCGCCGTGCTGTGGATGGTCATGGACGCGATGGGGGTCTTCTCGACGGTCGGCGGCACGATCTCCGAGGCCACGGGCTCGAACGAGTCCAACGGCTTCGACCTGCAGGCCTTCCTGTCGCTGCCCAACGTCCTGATGTTCACGTCGGTCATCGCGGTCATCGACGTCGTCCTGGCGACGGCCCTCGCGACCCTCGGCGCGTTCATCTACAACCTGTCCGCGGGCTTCGTGGGCGGTGTCGAGCTGACCCTCGCCGAGGACGAGTGACGTCGCCTTCGCCGCGGTCCTGACGGGGCCCCGACAACCGATTTTGGGACTGCCCATGTCGTGCGCTAATCTTCAGGAGTCAGCGCGCGGGACACACCGCAAAGCGCGGCGGGGCTATAGCTCAGTTGGTTAGAGCGCATCCCTGATAAGGATGAGGCCACAGGTTCAAATCCTGTTAGCCCCACCAGCATGAAACCCCCAACCGTTCATGGTTGGGGGTTTTCGTCGTTCAGGGAGGGCCGCGTGACCGTGAGAGCAGTCGCCCGAGGGACCGGGGCGCGACTGCGGCGGTGGCTGGGCCGGGGCAGGTGGGGGTGGCTGGTGTTCATCGCCTCTCAGGTCTACTTGGGGCGCGGTGCCTGGCCCAAGGCCCTGGACGGGGACCCGGGGATGCTGGGCGCCCTCGCTTTCTCGACCCTCCTGGTGGGCTGGGCCGTCTGGTACCGAGGCCGCCGGGTCCGGCGGACACCTCAGGCCGGCTCTGCCGGTCAGGAGGCCGCGGACGGGCCGGGACACGCGTAAGCCCGGCTGCTCTGCCGAGCTGCCGGGCTTTGTACGCAGGATCGCCGGTGGTCGTTCCGGGGGTTCAGCGCTGGAGCGGCGTGAGGTGGTCCGGTTCCGCGTCGGGGTCCTCGTCGGTGCAGTCGGGGACGGGGGAGGCCTGCGTGTCCGCGGGCGAGCGGTGCCGGCAGCGGGGGGTCTTGCCGTGCGCCTCGGCGCGGATGCGCTGCTTCATCGTGGGGGGCAGGGCCCTGGGTGAGGACCAGGGGAACACCGCCGGTGCCGCCGTCCGCTGCTGCGGGATGCTCGCGCCGTTGCTGTTGCTCTTCTGCTCGGTCTGCGGTACGGCCACGGCGGCGGTCGTGGTGACGAGTCCGAGCGCCGTGCACAGCGCGAGGAAGGCGGTGACGATGGCGGTCCACAGGTTCATGACCTTGTTCCTGGCCATAACCCCTCACTTTCGGGTTGGGCGATTTGCGTACTTTCCTCATGATGTGTATGGGGGTCGAGAAGTGGTGGATCTCCGCCCGTGGCGCGTCGATGTTCTGATGAACACCACCCGGATGGGCGCAAGGGCGGAGAAAAGGTGAGGAGAGGGGTGAAGGGAGGTCAAAGTAGCCGTCTGCCGGGGTGTGATCACCCTCCGATCGGAGTGGTGAACTCCGCTTCTATCCCGGTTACCGGGCGGGGAGTTGAGGGCCGACTCAGGTCACCGATCGGTATCGGTCGGTGTGTATAGTCGGGCGCCAGAGGTCCCCTACGTCAACGAAAGACGAGGTCGCGCGGTGAAGAAGCTTCTCCTGGTCGCACTGGCCGCCATCGGCGGGCTCCTCGTGTACCGCCAGATCCAGGCGGATCGCGCCGAGCAGGATCTGTGGACGGAGGCGACTGACTCCGTGCCCACGGGTTCGTGAGCCACGACAACCCATACCGAGCACACCCCGGCCGCCTCGCGGTCGGGGTTTTGTGTGCCGAGAGCCGGTCGCGAACCCGGCCGGCGCGGCAGGATGGGCCACGGCTTCACGGCTTCACGGCTGGGGGCTCGGCGACGGTGAGGGGTGGCGCGTGAGAGGACGGTGCCGTACGGCGTGGGGACGGCGCGCGGGGGCGTGGCGCCACCGTCCGGTGGTGGCCGTGCGCCTGGGAGCCCTGGCCGTGGCCCTCGGGGCGACAGCGGCCGCGGTGCCGCTGCCCGCTGCTGCTGCCGCACTCACCTCCGGAACGCCGAGCCCTTACGCCTTCGCCGACGGCGCACAGAGCGTCGAAGGAGCCAGGAGCACAGGCAACGCCCCCCTCCTGAAGCCCGGCGGCACCTACAAGAGCTCTCTGCCGGGCAGCGGCAAGGTCAGCTACCGCCTGGACCTCGACGCCGCGTCGAACGCCTACGTCTCCGTCACCGCCGCCCCCTCCCCCGACAGCACCGTCTCCGTCATCGACGGGGTCAAGGTGACCGTCCAGGACGCCGAGGGCAACACCTGCTCCGTCGACAACACGAGCTTCGGAATCGCCCGCAGCCCTCATCCCATCGCGGCGTGGGGCATGCGCCAGATCTCGCCCGGCAAAGCGCTGTGTCAGAAGGCCGGCACCCACTACGTCACCGTCGAGCGCGTCGATCCCGACGGCGAAGGCTCCTCACCGGACGCCTGGGACCTGGAACTCGTCGCCATGACGGAACCGCGGACGGCGAAGACAGGACCGACCAGCGCGCCCGGGGCATGGAACTCCGCCACTCCCCAGCCGCTCCCGGGAGAAGCACGGCGCCGCAAGGGCGGCGCGGGATTCACCGGTGCCGCACCCATCGACCAGGGCGCCTGGCAGGACGACATCCGACCCGGGCAGACCCTCTTCTACGCGGTGCCCGTCGACTGGGGACAGCAGATCTCCGTCACCGCGGAACTCGGCAGCACCGACTCCGGCAGCACCGGCTACACCTCCGACGCCCTGGACCTGACCCTCTACAGCCCCGCCCGCGCGGACGTCGCCGACGTCGGCGTGGGCTACAACGGCGGCCAGAACGCCGCAAGCCTGCCTCCCCTGCCACCGGTCGACCACGCCAACCGCTACGCCGCCACCGCACAGGTGAGCACGCTGCGCTTCGCCGGCTCCTATTACCTCGTCGCCCATCTCGCGGAGAGCGTCGCCGACACCTTCGGGGACGGGCCGTTCCCGATGACGCTGCGCGTCCGGGTGAGCGGGCAGCCGCAGAGCGGTCCCGAATACGTCGGAGAGTCCGAGCCGAAGGGCGTCTTCGAGGTCTCGGAGCAGGACCGGGAGGCAGCCGCGGAGGGCGTCGCGGCGGGCGACGACACCGCTATGAGGGCGCTCGCCGTGGGCGGCATCGGCACCGGAAGCGCACTGCTGGTCGGACTCGGCGTGTGGACCGTGCTCGCCCGGCGCGCAACGGCCGCGTAGGGCGGGCGCGGTCCCTGCAACGGCCTCAGATGCGGGTCAGGGCCCAGAAGCCCACGGCGTAACAGGCCAGCGCGAGCAGCAGCACCGGGATCACCACGCCGGCGGGAGGGCCGGGGCGGGAAGGCCGCCGGGCCCGGTGCCGTGACGGCGTCTGGCCGCTCGACGGGGCCTGCGAGGGCTGCGGGGCCTGTGGGGAGCGGGCGGTGTACGAGGCTGTCGAGGCGTCCGCGCGGTACTGCTCCGCAGGAGGCAGGGGAGGACCGGAGTACACCGGTGGCAGCGGCTGTGCGGGCGACAGCCGGTGCGTGGGGTCGTAGGGGGAGACCGGCTGCTGCTGGTGCGGTGCAGCCCCCTGCCGCCCAGGGCCGGGGGAGGAGGTCACGGTGGCCTGCGGAGGCGGCAGATGGAAGCTGCCGGTGTCCGACATGGAGGGCGGCTGCGCCGAGCCGCCCGACGGACCAGTGGCACGTCGCGGGTCGCTGGGTGTCTCCCGTGCACGGCGCCGGTAGGTCTCGGCGGGCCGCCCGCCGGACCCCGTCAGCGCACCCTCGTCCTCACCCTGCCGCGACCGCTCCTCGCCCCTCCCGGCGGAGTCGGACCGCTCCGCTCCCGGGCCCAGCCCCTTCGCCCGCTCCAGGGGCCCCTCGGCGGCGAACCCTCTTGGCAACGGGCCGAGTTGGTCGAAGATCTCGATCAGCTCGTCGTCCGGACCCGGCTCCGGCAGGAGCTCGGCGGCGGCCGCGAGCGCCTTGCGCGCCCCCGTGGCCGTACGGAACCGCGCCTCCGGATCCGGCTGCAGCAGTGTGGCCACCACCTGCCACAGCGGCTCCGGAATGCCCTGGGGCGCACCGGGCGTCCCGTGCTCGGCGAAGTACTGGATCAGTGCCTTGCTGTCCGGCTTGGCGCCCTCCAGCAAGTACAGCGCCACCAGCCCCGCGGCGAACAGATCGGCGGTGAAGTCCGGTTCGGCACCCATCATCTGCTCGGGCGCGAGATAGCCCGGCGTCCCCACCACGAGGTTGGTCTCCGTCAGGCGGGGCTCACCCAGCCGCATCGCGATGCCGAAGTCCGACAGCCGCAGCCTCGGCCGGCCCGTGCCCGTGGCCTCCAGCAGCACATTGGCCGGTTTCACGTCACGGTGCACCACGTCCTCCGCGTGCACCGCCGCCAGACCCGCCAGCAGCTGGTCGAGCAGAGTGCACACGAAAGCCGGCGGCAGGGGACCGTAGTCCCCGACGAGATGGACGAGCGATCCGCCCGCGACCAGATCCATGGTGAACAGGACCTTGTCGTCGTCGGCGGCCCAGCTGGTGGGGGCGAGCACATGAGGATGGTCGATCCGCAGCGCCTGCTCCCGCACGAAACGCAGCAGCGAGTGCGCGTCGCTCTGGAGCAGAACCTTCGCGGCCACGTAGCGACGCCGACGATGATCCCAGGCGCGCCACACGGCGCCGACCCCTCCGCGCCCGATCGGGTCGACCAGTTCGTACCGGCCGGCGAAGACCTCACCCATGGCTGTACGTCGCTCCTCCCCCTGCGGCTTCCCCCCTTGCTTCCCCCCGGCGAGCGCTACGACTCCCCGACGGACGAAACAGCTCCCCCGAGCCCCCGACGCCCCCGGCACTCCCCCGATGAGCGATACATCCCCCTCGCGTCGAACGGTCCCCCGTACGGAACACGCCCCCTCGTGCCCGTCCGTACCGTGACGCATCCCCCGTCACCTCACCCGCCACCCGCAACCGAACCCCCTTCGGCGACCGGGCGGCAGGATCAGTTCTGGTGGGACTGGTAGTGCGAGACCGCGTCCGAGGTGCGGCCGGCGCCGTAGACCCGGAGGAACTCTGCCAGCTCCGGATGGGTCGGGGAGAGAGTGTCGGCGGCATCGATGATGTCGCCCGCCGCCGCCACCGACCGCAGCAGCGACTGGATCTCACGCACGACGCGCTTGACCGTGGGCGCCCCCGAACTGCTCGTCGTCTGCGTGGTGTTGCTGAGCACCGACCCCCCTTGCGACTTCTTGATCTCCTCCATGCGCTCGGTGGCCTCGGCCGCGCTCACACTGCCGTCCGCGACCTGCCCCGCCAGGTCCTGCAACAGCTGCACCCGCTGCACCACGGCCGGGTTGCCGATCTTCGCCCGCTGACCGCTCATCAGCTGCGACAGCATCGGCGCGGACAGTCCCAGAACCCCCGCGAGACGAGCCTGGTTGAGACCAAGATCGTCGATAAGCCTACGGAAGAGCGCCCCCAGCGGCTCCCCGTACCAGTTCCGCTGCAGTTCCCGCGCTCTTGCGGTCGCTTCCTGCTGTGCGGCGTCCATTGCGTCTCCCCATCGCTTCCCCATGTACGGCGGTTCGCGGTAGCGAACCACGCCGAGCATCTTACGGAGAGTGGTCGTCGACGGGGACCCCCCATCTTTTTGCGGAACCACGGGGGTGACCCGGTACTCTGGTCTTCGACGCCCGCCGGGACGCAATTTCTCCGGACGGACGTCTCCTCACGGGGCCTTAGCTCAGTTGGTAGAGCGCTGTCTTTGCATGGCAGATGTCAGGGGTTCGACTCCCCTAGGCTCCACTTGAGAAATGCCCTCCGAACTGCGGAAACGCGGTCTCGGAGGGCATTTTTGCGCAGCCGGGCGCAGACCGCGGGCGAGTGTTTCACGTGAAACAGCACGGCGGGGCGAGAGACCCTCAAGTCTCTCGCCCCGCCGTGCTGTTGAATCCGGTGCGCCCTCAGGAACGATCGTCGCGCCGAGCGGCCTCGTCCTCGGCCTGCTTGGCCTCGACCTCCGGGTCCAGAACCGCCGGACCCGTGCCGTCCACGGACGACAGGCGCCCCGACTCCGGGACCTCCGTCGCAGCCGGCGGCTCCACCAGCCAGTCCGGATTGGCCTGCTTGTCCCACCACTTCCACGCGGCGAAAGCCCCACCCGCAAGAGCGCCCAGAAGCAGCAGTGACTTCGCGGCCTTACCGGCCTTGGCCCGCCGCTCATGCTTGCGGACCAGCTTCTGGATCTCCTTGGACGAGACCTGACCGCGCAGAGCGGCCATGGCGGCCGCACTCCGGGCCGCGGCCTCGGTCGTCACAGGCACGGCCGCGGCCACCGCCTGCTCGATCCTCGGCCTGGAGTACTCCGCCGCCTGACGGGCAGCCTTACGCGTGCGCTCAGCGGCTTCCTGGGCGGCATGGTCGACCTTCGGCGGCACATGCGCGCGGGCCTGCTCCAGATACGGCTGCACATGAGCGCCGTACTGGACACGCGCCTGCCCTGCGGCCTGCGTCACCTTGGGCGCTAGCCGTACGCGTGCCTCGTGTGCGTAGTGCGCGGCCCTGTCCTTGGCCGTGTCGGCGTAGGGCGCCACCACTTCCGCGGCGTGCAGCACGCTGTCCTTCGCCGAACCAGTCGCGGCGCGCACGCTGTCGATGCGGGTCACGGGTTCCTCCTCCTCGGTGGCGTACGGTATTTCGACTTTCCACCCTTTTACGGATCATGCCTCCCGACGCACGACCAGGCATGCGCGGAAGGGCATCCGGGTCACGAGACTCGGCATCCAACGCCGATCACGTGCGATAGCGGATGAATAGGGTGCAACAGGAGCTTGTCGTCGACAATGCCACGGATCGCCGCCCAGCGCCCCCGCCCCGGGCCTACTCGACTTGATTTCCCCGACACCCGCCGAGGGTTTCCCCCAGCCGCACCGAGGTCGGACGACGGGGAGGCCCGTCCGTGCGAGGATCAGGGAGTCACAGAAAGACAACGGAAGGCAGATCGTGGCTGAGCAGCTCTACGCCACCCTGAAGACCAATCACGGCGACATCGAAGTCCGGCTTCTGCCGAACCACGCGCCCAAGACGGTCAAGAACTTCGTCGAGCTCGCCCAGGGCGAGCGGGAGTGGACCCACCCCGAGACGGGTCAGAAGTCCACGGACAAGCTCTACGACGGCACGGTCTTCCACCGGGTGATCAGTGGCTTCATGATCCAGGGCGGTGACCCGCTGGGCAACGGTACCGGCGGTCCCGGCTACCAGTTCGAGGACGAGTTCCACCCGGACCTGCGCTTCGACAAGCCCTACCTGCTGGCCATGGCCAACGCCGGCCCGGGCACCAACGGCTCGCAGTTCTTCATCACCGTCTCCCCGACGGCATGGCTGAACCGCAAGCACACCATCTTCGGCGAGGTCACCGACGCCGCCAGTCAGAAGGTCGTGGACACCATCGCCACGACCCAGACGAACCCGCGCACCGACCGCCCGCTGAGCGACGTGATCATCGAGTCCGTCGTCATCGAGACCCGCTGAGCGCGAAGGCTCCCGCAGGGAACCAATCGCCCCGCCCATCCGTAAGGATGAGCGGGGCGGGCTTTTCTCACACAACCTAGGGGAGACCATGGACGACCAGGCTGCGGGCAGCCCGCAGGACGCCCACAGCGTCCCCATGTGCTACCGCCACCCGGACCGCGAGACGGGCATCCGCTGTACACGCTGCGAGCGCCCCATCTGCCCCGAATGCATGGTCAACGCCTCCGTCGGCTTCCACTGCCCCGAGTGCGTCCGCACCGGCTCCGGCACCGGCCACTCGCCCACGGCCGCCATGCCCCGGACGATCGCCGGCGGCTCCATCGCCGCCGACCCCCGGCTGCTGACCAAGATCCTCATCGGCATCAATCTGGCCGTCTTCATCGCCGTCCAGGCGAACGAGTCGCTGCTGAACGACATCGTCCTGCGCGGCGCCTGGCCACCGGCACCCTTCACGCCCACACAAGGCGTGGCGGGAGGCGAGTGGTACCGCATGGTGACGTCGATGTTCACGCACCAGGAGATCTGGCACATCGCGTTCAACATGCTCAGCCTCTGGTGGCTCGGAGGCCCGCTCGAAGCGGCACTGGGCCGCGCCCGCTACCTCGCGCTGTACTTCATCTCCGGGCTCGCGGGCAGCGCCCTGGCCTATCTGCTGACTCCCCCCGAGACGGCCACGCTGGGCGCCTCCGGCGCCATTTTCGGCCTCTTCGGCGCGACGGCCGTCCTGATGCGCCGGCTCAACTACGACATGCGGCCGATCATCGCGCTGCTGGCGATCAACCTGATCTTCACCTTCAGCCCGGGGTTCAACATCTCCTGGCAGGCCCACATCGGCGGCCTGGTCGCCGGAGTCGTCATCGGGTACGCCATGGTCCACGCCCCGCGCGAGCGCCGGGCACTGGTCCAGTACGGCACCTGCGCCCTGGTTCTGGGAGTGGTCGTGCTCATGACTGTGCTGAGGACGGCACAGCTCACCTGAGCAGGCGTTGTCCACAGCGAGTGTCGGATCTTGTGCACACGGTGCGGGAACACATGTGCCCCCTGTCACCGACCTGCGTTTCCGCAGGTCAGGCAGGGGGCGAACAAGTTTTCGAGTGCCGGTACTTCCGTCATACCGGCGTCAACGTCCAGCGGGTTATCCACAGATCGTCTTCATTATCCCCATGTGGATAACCTCTGTGGATAACTCAGCGAACACCCCTGGGCAGAGCTGTGTTCACCGGACGGTGACCGCTACTTCCACTGGGTCGAGACGCCGAATCCGGCGGCGATGAAGCCGAAGCCCACCACGATGTTCCAGTTGCCCAGCGAGTCGATGGGCAGCGAGCCGTCGGTGACGTAGAAGACGACGATCCAGGCCAGGCCGATGAGGAACATGGCCAGCATGACCGGCGCGACCCAGGCACGGTTGCTCAGCTTGATGGCGGTCGTCTGCTTGGCAGGCGGCGGCGTGTAATCGGCCTTCTTGCGGATACGTGACTTCGGCACGAGGGTCTCTCCTGTCGATGCGCTGCGTGGCCGCGCAGGTAACTGGGTCGGTCTCGGGGCAGCGTAAGGGGACTCCGATTGCTCCCCCGGGCGTCCGTTAGCGTAGTGCTTCCGCCGCGCCGAAGGAGATAAGGGTACGTTGAGCAATTCTGCCGACTCCCCCGGGACGGGATCCACCCCTGAGCACACGCGGCGTTTCCGGCCTGTGCGCATCCTCACGGCGGCCGTGTTCGCTCTGGCGGGGCTCATCTTCTTCACCAGCTTCAACACGGCCAAGGGCACCAACATCCGCACGGACACCTCCCTGCTGAAGCTGTCCGATCTCATCCACGAGCGCAGCCAGGAGAACGGCGAGCTGGATGAGACCAACGGGGCCCTGCGCAAGGACATAGAGGCCCTCGCCGAGCGGGACGACGGCAGTACCAAGGCGGAGGACGACAAGCTCTCGGCCCTGGAGAAGCGCGCGGGCACGCAGAAGCTCAGGGGCGACTCGCTGACGGTCACGCTGAACGACGCCCCGCCGGACGCCACGGCCAAGCTCCCCGGCTACCCCGAGCCGCAGCCCGACTACCTGGTCATTCACCAGCAGGACCTCCAGGCCGTGGTGAACGCGCTGTGGCAGGGCGGGGCGAAGGGCATCAAGGTGATGGACCAGCGGCTGATCTCCACCAGCGCGGTGCGCTGCGTGGGCAACACGTTGATCCTGCAGGGTCGCGTCTACTCGCCGCCGTACAAGATCACGGCGGTCGGGGACCCGGGCAAGCTCCAGACGGCGCTCGCGGCCTCGCCGGCGATCCAGAACTACATGGTCTACGTCAATGTCTACGGGCTCGGATGGAAAGTCGAGGAGAACGGCCCGGTGACTCTGCCCGGCTACTCGGGCACAGTGGATCTGCATTACGCGAAGCCCGTGGAGCAGTAGCCGGACCGGGGGAGCTGCCGGTGCGCGTGATCGTCAGGACCGTCAGCGAACTGTGCATCACCGTCGGCAGCCTGATCGTGCTGTTCGTCGTCTACGTGCTCTTCTGGACCGGCGTGCAGGCCGACGGTGTCATGGACGACCAGATCCACCTGCTCCGGAAGGAGTGGTCGAAGCCCCGTCCGCCGGCCGGTGGCCCCGCGGGTCCTGAGAAGCCCGCGCCCTATGCCGAGGGCAGGCCTTTCGCGATCATGTACATCCCGCGGCTTGGTTTCACGTGGAACAAGCCCGTGCTCGAAGGCACCGCCACCGGCACGCTGAAGAAGGGCCTGGGCCACTACGCGGAGACCGCCCGGCTCGGGCAGCGGGGAAATTTCGCGGTCGCCGGTCACCGCCGCACCTACGGCGACCCTTTCAAGGACTTTCCCGAGCTCAGGCGGGGTGACGCCGTGGTGCTGACCGACGGTAGGACCTGGTTCACGTATCGGATCGACAAAGGCCCGTACAAAACAGTGCCGTCGGACATCGAGGTGATCGACCCTGTCCCACGTACATCCGGGTACACGCGTCCGGGCCGGTATCTGACGCTGACCACGTGCGAACCGGAGTGGGGGCACAGTCATCGGCTGATCGTCTGGGCGCACCTGGACTCCACCCAGCCTGTGGAGGCCGGGAAACCAGAGGCGCTGCGCCGTTAGTCTGGTGGCTGTACGGCGTGGGTCTGGTGCCGTGGTACGACGGAAGGGACGGCATGTACGGCTGGATCTGGCGGCATCTGCCGGGGAACACGTGGGTGAAGGCAGTGATCTCGCTCGTCCTGGTCGTGGCTGTGGTCTACGTCCTCTTCCAGTACGTCTTCCCGTGGGCGGAGCCGCTGCTGCCCTTCAACGATGTGACGGTGGACAACCAGTGAGCGCGCGCATTCTCGTCGTCGACAACTACGACAGCTTCGTCTTCAACCTGGTCCAGTACCTGTATCAGCTGGGCGCCGAGTGTGAGGTCCTGCGCAACGACGAGGTGTCGACGGCGCACGCGCAGGACGGTTTCGACGGGGTTCTGCTCTCGCCGGGGCCCGGTACGCCGGAGCAGGCCGGTGTCTGCGTGGACATGGTCCGGCACTGTGCCGACACGGGTGTTCCGGTGTTCGGTGTCTGCCTGGGCATGCAGTCGATGCAGGTGGCGTACGGCGGTGTGGTGGACCGTGCGCCGGAGCTGCTGCACGGCAAGACCTCGCTGGTCGAGCACGGTGGCGGGGGTGTCTTTGCCGGGTTGCCTTCCCCCTTCACGGCGACGCGTTACCACTCACTGGCCGCCGAGCCGGCCACGGTTCCGGCGGTGCTGGAGGTCACGGCCCGTACGCACGACGGCATCGTGATGGGCCTGAGGCACCGCGAACTGCCGGTCGAGGGTGTGCAGTTCCACCCTGAGTCGGTGCTGACCGAGCACGGGCACCGGATGCTGGCCAACTGGCTGGTGGAGTGCGGGGACCAGGGTGCGGTGACGAGGTCGGCCGGGCTCGCCCCGGTGGTGGGCAGGGCCTCGGCGTGACCGCGCTGCGCCCCGAGCGCGAGTCCGACACCTCGTACGGGCAGCAGTCGTACGGGGTGTCGGGCGCGTTCGAGGACTGGTCGGGCGGAGGGGGGTACGGTGCGCCCCCGCAGGGGGAGCCGTATCCGCCGGGGCCGGAGCCGGGTTCGGGGCCGGGGCCGGGAGCGGGGCCGGGGTCCGGTCCGCGGCATCCGGGACAGTACGCGGCCTACGAGCGCGTGCCGGAGGAGCCGTATCTGCCGCCCGTCGACGAAGAGACGGTGGCGTTGCGGATACCGGATCCACCGACGGAGCCGGGTGGCCCCGGGGCGGGCTCTGCCGCGTCTTCGGGTGCGCGGCGGGCCGGGTCCGCCCAGGGTGGCCGTGCGGCCCGCAGGAAGGCCGCCAAAGGCCGTCGTGGGCGCCATGGCGGTGTGCCGGATGCCTCTGCGGCTGCCAAGGCCGACGCCGGGGGCCCCTCGCGGGCGCCGTTGTCGCGGGTCGAGGCGCGGCGGCAGGCGCGGGCGCGCAAGCCCGGTCCGGCGGTGGTCGCGAGCCGGGCGATAGGCGAGGTGTTCATCACCACCGGCGTGCTGATGCTGTTGTTCGTCACCTATCAGCTGTGGTGGACGAACGTGCGGGCGCATGCCCAGGCCGGCCAGGAGGCCAGCAGCCTCCAGAACGACTGGGCGAGCGGCAAGCGCAACCCGGGGGCGTTCGAGCCGGGGCAGGGCTTCGCCATCCTGCACATTCCTAAGCTGGACGTGGTGGTTCCGATCGCCGAGGGCACCAACAGCAAGGGCGTGCTCGACCGGGGCATGGTCGGTCACTACGCCGAGGGTGCGCTGAAGACGGCGATGCCCGGTGACAAGACGGGGAACTTCGGGCTGGCGGGCCACCGCAACACCCATGGAGAACCGTTCCGGTACATCAACAAGCTCGCTCCGGGCGATCCGATCGTCGTGGAGACGCAGGACGAGTACTTCGTCTACAAGATGGCGTCGATCCTGCCGGTGACGCCGCCGAGCAACACGAGCGTGCTGAATCCCGTGCCCACGGGGTCCGGTTTCACCAAGCCCGGCCGCTACATCACGCTGACCACGTGCACGCCGGAGTTCACCAGCAAGTACCGGATGATCGTCTGGGGCAAGATGGTCGAGGAACGGCCGCGCAGCAAGGGCAAGCCGGATGCGCTCGTCAGTTAAGGGCAGATGACCAGTGGCAGCGACCACCGACACGGATCACGAGAAGCACACCGGCGCGACGTCGCGGCCGCCTGCGGCACGTCGCAGGACCGGCCCGGTCGCCCTGGCGGTCAGCTTCTTCGGGGAACTCCTCATCACCGCGGGCCTGGTGCTCGGCCTGTTCGTCGTCTACTCGCTGTGGTGGACGAACGTGGTCGCCGACCGTGCGGCGGGCAAGCAGGCGGACAAGGTCCGGGAGGACTGGGCGCAGGGCCGGGGCGGACCGGGTGCGCTGAACACCAAGAACGGCATCGGCTTCCTGCACGTGCCGGCGATGGGGAACGACGAGGTCCTGGTCGAGAAGGGCACGTCGAACAAGATCCTCAACGATGGTGTCGCCGGCTACTACACCGACCCCGTCAAGGCGACCCTGCCGATGTCGGGCAAGGACGGCAACTTCTCCCTCGCCGCCCACCGGGACGGCCACGGCGCCAAGTTCCACAACATCGACAAGATCAAGAAGGGCGACCCGATCGTCTTCGAGACGAAGGACAAGTGGTACGTCTACAAGGTCTACGACATCCTTCCCGAGACCTCGAAGTACAACGTCAAGGTCCTCTCCCAGATCCCGAAGGAGTCCGGCAGGAAGAAGCCGGGCCACTACATCACGCTGACGACCTGCACGCCGGTGTACACGAGCACGTACCGGTACGTGGTGTGGGGCGAGCTGGAGCGGGTCGAGAAGGTGGACGCGGACCGGACACCGCCGGAGGAGCTTGGCTGACCGCGCTCCTTGTGGGAGGCCGGCCGCTAGCATGAGGGAGGCCCGAAGCCGCAACTTTGCCTTGCGACTTCGGGCCTTTTGCCGTGGCGGGCCCGTCACTCCAGGACCGTCAGGCCCGCCCCGGCGCTCCATTCCTCCAGCAGCCCGCGATGCACGGCGGTGATGCCGCTTTCGGCTGCGATGTTGAGGGCGTCGCGGGTGAAGGGGCAGGTCGCCACGAACAGGGCCACCTCGGAGTCGTGCAGGACCTTGGCCGCCCCGAGGAACTTCTGGATTTCGGGGCTGGTGATGGAGAGGTGGGGCGCGAACCTCTTGCACTGGACGACGATGCGCCGCCCGTCGGCCGTGAGCGCGGTGATGTCGATGCCCCGGTCCCTTCCGCCGCCTTGCACGACGACGCTGGTGCAGCCGTCGCGGCGCAGCAGCCCGGCGACGTGTTCTTCGAACTCGCGCCCGTTCATGGCGTCCATGGCGGCCATGACTCCGGCGAGGGGGCGGCCCTCCCGGGGGGCTTCCAGCCGTTGCAGTCGGGTGTGGTGCTGCTGGAGTCGCTTCTCGATGCGCTGGACGCCTGCCCGGAGGGCGGTGAGCTCCCGTCGGTGCTCGCCCGAGGTTTCGATCAGGGCGTTGAACAGGGGGACGACGGTCCTGCCCAGGATGTGGGTGATGCGCTGGTCGATGTGGGCGTCGAGGGAGGCGGCGTCGGCCGGGGCAGGGTTTTCCACAGGCTGTGTGCGCGCCAGGTACTCCATGTCGAGGAGGTACACACGCACTTGACGTGCGACTTCGCTGTCCCGGAGCAGCATGGCGATGTTGAGAACGGAGCGTCGGGGGAAGAGGGCGAGGGATCGGGTGCGGGACTGGATTCCACTGAGTTGCTTGAAGTCACTCAGTTCCGTCCCGGTCAGGACTCGGTATCCGCTCGCTTCGAGCTCCGCACGGTGGTCGTGCACGAGGGCACGGATGACTTCCACCGTCACCGAGAAGTACGACGCCACCATCGCGGTCGTCACATGCATCCCGTCAGGCAGCAGCGACAGTGCCTTGACCCTGTCGAGCACGTCCGTGCGGTCGAGCACGCTGCCGCGCAGGGTCTGGGATTCCAGCAAGGCCGTTTCGTTGATCACGTTCTGTCCCCCGGCTCGTATGGCCGGGGTGAAGTACCGATGCCCCACCCACCCGGTGAACGAGTCGGGACATATGAAGACACGATCGACGGGCGCATGCCTTTTCGGGACGTCGTGGGCAAGGAAATGCAGAGCCCCCGGCCCGTGTGGGGGCCGGGGGCTCTGTGGTGTGACGGTGGGGTGGCGGGGTCAGTCGTCCTCGTTGCTGCCGTTGAGGCCGCCGAAGATGCCGCCGTTACCGCCGCCGCCGTTGTTGTTGCCGCCGTTGTCCTGGCCGAAGCCGACGGTCTGGAGGGTGATCGTCGTCCCTGCCGGGTCGTCGACCTCCTGGTTGGGTCCGGGGTTCTGGCCGGCGACGAGGGCGTTGTCACTCTGGTCGCTGCCGCCGGCGAACTGGATGTTGGTGAAGCCGGCCTGGGCGAGGATCTGCTTGGCCTGGCCGACCGTCTGGCCGACGACCTGCGGGACCTTGACCTTCTGCTGCTGCTTCTTCTTGCCGATCTGGATGTTCACCGACGAGTTCGGGTCGACGGACGTGCCGGCCTGCGGTGTGGTCTGGATGACCTTGCCGACCTGGTTGTCGTCGTCGGTCTCCACCTCGGTGCAGTTGCCGACCAGGTCGCTGGCCTGCATCTGCTGCTTGGCCGCGTCGCAGCTCTGGCCGAGCACGTCCGGGACGGTGGACTTCTCGGCTTCCTTGGCGACGGTGAGCGTGATGGTGGAGCCCTTCTCCACCTCTTCGCCCGTGGTGGGGTTCTGCTCCAGGACGGTGCCCGGTTTCTCGGGGGACGTCCGGGTCTTCGTCTCGATCTTGAACTCGTACTTGTCGCCCGCCAGCTTGTCCTTGGCCTCTTCGACAGTCAGGCCGGTGACGCTGGGCACCGTCACCTTCGGTGCTCCTGTGGAGACGACCAGGGAGATGGTGTCGCCCTTGTTGACCTGCGTCTCGGCCACGGGGTCCTGCTTGCAGATCTTGCCCTTGGCCTGGTTGTCGCAGGGCTTGTTGGAGAACTCCAGTTTGAGGTCGGAGTTCGTGGCCAGTTGCTGGGCGCTTCTCTTGGTCTCGCCGATGAAGTTGGGTGCCGCGACGGTGTCGTTGCCCACGCCTCCGTCGCCGCTGAACGCCCACCGGCCGATCAGGATCGCTCCGACCAGGACGAGGATGCCCGCCACCACCAGCAGGATCGTGGAGGTGTTGGACTTGCGCTGCTGGCCGCGGCGCCGGTCGGGGCGGTCGTCGTAGCCGTAGCCGCCGTCGTCCGGGTTCATGGGGGGCAGCATGGACGTGGCGCCGGCGCCGGAGTCGGCGCGCAGGGCGGTCGTCGGCTGGTCGTCGGGGTAGCCGCCGTAACCGACCGCGCCCATGGCGGCCGTGGCGGCGACGGGCTGGCCGTCGAGGCAGGCCTCGATGTCGGCGCGCATCTCGTCGGCCGACTGGTAGCGGTAGTCCGGGTCCTTGACGAGTGCCTTCAGCACGATCGCGTCCATCTCGGGCGTGATCTCGGGGTCGAAGACGCTCGGGGACTGCGGCTCCTCGCGGACGTGCTGGTAGGCCACGGCCACCGGGGAGTCGCCGACGAACGGCGGGCGGACGGTCAGCAGCTCGTAGAGGAGGCAGCCGGTGGAGTACAGGTCGGAGCGGGCGTCGACCTGTTCGCCCTTGGCCTGCTCCGGGGAGAGGTACTGGGCGGTGCCGATGACCGCGGAGGTCTGCGTCATCGTCATGCCGGAGTCGCCCATGGCGCGGGCGATGCCGAAGTCCATGACCTTGACCTGGCCGTTGCGCGTCAGCATGACGTTGGCCGGCTTGATGTCGCGGTGGACGATGCCGGCGCGGTGGGAGTACTCCAGGGCCTGGAGGATGCCGATGGTCATCTCCATGGCCCGCTCCGGCAGCAGCTTGCGGCCGGAGTGCAGCAGTTCACGCAGGGTCGAGCCGTCCACGTACTCCATGACGATGTACGGGATCGACACGTTGTCGATGTAGTCCTCGCCCGTGTCGTAGACCGCGACGATCGCGGGATGGTTGAGCGAGGCGGCCGACTGGGCCTCCCGGCGGAACCGGGCCTGGAAGGAAGGGTCACGCGCGAGATCCGCGCGCAGCGTCTTCACCGCCACGGTGCGGCCGAGGCGGGTGTCATGCGCGAGGTAGACCTCCGCCATGCCACCACGCCCGAGCACCTGGCCCAGTTCGTACCGGCCGCCGAGGCGACGCGGCTCTTCCATAGCTACCTACCAGCCCTCTCCGTCGGTCCCGACCGGCACGCTTGTACGGTCGGAGGCTGCCGTCCGGGCCTACCGTACCCGGCTCGCTTTGTGTGACCTGGCCAAGCCCGTCAGCCGATACAGGACCGGTATCGCAACGTGCACCGATGTGAAGCAGGCGTGAGCGGGGTCACTTCTTGCTGTCGATGACCGCCTCCATCACGTTCCTCGCGATCGGTGCCGCGAGGCCGCCGCCGGAGATGTCGTCACGGACGGCGTCGTCGTCCTCGACGACGACCGCCACGGCGACCGGCGAGCTGTCGTCGTCGCCCTTGGCGTAGGAGATGAACCACGCGTAGGGGTTCTCGCTGTTGTCGACGCCGTGCTGGGCGGTACCGGTCTTGCCGCCCACCTTGACGCCGTCGATCTTGGCGTTCGCGCCGGTGCCCTTGTCGACGACCGTCTCCATCATGGACTGGAGCTTCTGGGCGTTCTCCGCGGACAGGGGCTGGCTCAGCTCTGCGGGCTCGGTCTTCGCGATCGGGTCGAGGCCCGGCGACTGGAGCTCGTCGACCATGTACGGCTTCATCAGCTTGCCGTCGTTGGCGACGGCGGAGGCGACCATGGCCATCTGCAGCGGGGTCGCGGCGGTGTTGAACTGGCCGATGGAGGACAGCGCGGTCTGAGACGGGTTCATGTTGTCGGAGAAGACCGAGGCGTTGGCGCGGACCGGCGTGAACTGCTCCTCGTCGAAGCCGAACTTCTTGGCCATGTCCAGCATCTTCTCGTTGCCGAGGTCGGAGCCGATCTTGCCGAATACGGTGTTGCAGGAGTACTGGAGGGCCACCCGCAGCGTCGCGTTCTTGCAGGGGATGTTGCCCTCGTTGGGCAGCTTGGTGGTGGTGCCCTTCATGATCCACGGGTCGGGCGAGTCGGTCTTGCCGTCCGGGTCCGAGTAGATGCCGTCCTCGAGGGCGGCGGCCGCGGTGACGACCTTGAAGGTGGAGCCGGGCGGGTAGGTCTCGCGCAGCGCGCGGTTGAGCATCGGGTCGTTCGGGTTGGCCTTCTTCTGCAGTTTCTGCCAGGCCTCGGTGTCCGTCGTCGTGGAGTTGCCGGCGAAGGACGACGGGTCGTACGACGGGTAGGAGGCCAGGGCCAGGATCTTGCCCGTGGACGGCTCCAGGGCCACCACGGCGCCCTTGCCGCCCTGCTGCTTCAGGCCGTTGTAAGCGGCCTTCTGCGCGGCGGCGTTCAGGGTGGTGACGACGTTGCCGCCCTGCTGCTTCTTGCCCGTGAGCATGTCGAGGGTGTTGCGGAAGAACAGCCGGTCGTCGTTACCGGTGAGGATGCCGTCCTCGATGGACTCCAGCTGCGTGGCGCCGAAGGCCTGCGAGGCGTAGCCGGTGACCGGCGCCCACATGGCGCCGTCCTTGTAGGTGCGCTTGAACTTGAAGTCGCTGCCCGACGACTCGGCGGAGCCGGTGATCGGCTCCCCGCCGACGATGATGTTGCCGCGGGGGGAGGCATAGCGCTCGATGGTGACGCGGCGGTTGTTCTTGTCGGTGCGGAGCTCGTCGGCCTGGACGTACTGGATCCAGTTGTCGCGGATCAGCAGTGCCAGAACGAGCAGGCCGCAGAAGATCGCGATCCGGCGCAGGGGCTTGTTCATGACGGGCGGACCACCTGGGTCATCTCGGCGTCGGGGTTGGCGGCGGGGGCGGGGGCCGGGCGGCGGGCGGTGTCGCTGATGCGCAGCAGGATGCCGATGAGGGCCCAGTTGGCGATCACGGAGGAACCGCCGTAGGCCACGAACGGCAGGGTCATACCGGTCAGCGGGATGAGGCCCATGACACCGCCGGCCACGACGAAGACCTGGAGGCCGAAGGCGCCGGACAGGCCGACGGCCAGCAGCTTGCCGAACGGGTCGCGGGCCGCGAGCGCGGTGCGTACGCCGCGTTCGATGATCAGGCCGTAGAGCAGCAGGATCGCCATGACGCCGGCGAGGCCCAGTTCCTCGCCGAAGGTGGCGAGGATGAAGTCGGAGTTGGCGGCGAAGCCGATGAGGTCGGAGTTGCCCTGCCCGAGGCCGGTGCCGAGCGTGCCGCCGGAGCCGAAGGCCCACAGGGCCTGCATGGCCTGCTCGGTGTGGCCCAACTCGCCCGCCCGGCTCAGTTCGAACTCGCGCATCGGGTCGAGCCACGCCTGCACACGCGTCTGGATGTGCGGCTCGAAGCTCGCCACGCCGACGGCGCCGACCGCGGACATCAGGAGGCCGAAGACGATCCAGCTGGTCCGCTCGGTGGCAACGTACAGCATGATGACGAACATCCCGAAGAACAGCAGGGACGTACCGAGGTCGGTCTCGAAGACCAGGATGAGGATCGAGATGACCCAGACGACGAGGATCGGACCGAGGTCGCGGCCGCGCGGCAGGTACAGGCCCATGAAGCGGCGGCTGGCCAGGGCGAGGGCGTCTCGCTTGACCATGAGGTAGCCGGCGAAGAACACCGCGAGGGCGATCTTCGCGAACTCACCGGGCTGGAGGGTGCCGAGGCCGGGGATCTTGATCCAGATCTTGGCGCCGTAGATGTTCGCGCCCAGCCCGGGCACGAGCGGCAGGACCAGCAGCAACAGCGCGCCGGCCATGGAGATGTAGGTGTAGCGCTGCAGGACGCGGTGGTCCTTCAGGAGGACCAGCACGCCCACCAGCAGGGCGACGCCCATCGCGGAGTACAGCAGCTGCCGGGGAGCCGCCTCGACGAACTGCTTGCTCGCCTGAAGCTTCTCCGACTGGTCCAGGCGCCAGATGATGACCAGGCCGAGCCCGTTGAGCAGGGTCGCCAGCGGCAGCATCAACGGGTCCGCGTACGGCGCGAACTTCCGTACGGCGAGGTGGCCGACGCCCGCGAGCAGGCCGAGTCCGAGCCCGTAGCTCAGCAGGCCCGGTGGCACCGAGTCGTTGAGGGCCAGGCCGACGTTGGCGTAGGCGAACACCGGGATGACGACGGCGAACACCAGGAGCGCGAGCTCGGTGTTGCGCCGGCTCGGCGCGCCGATGGCGCCGATCGTGGACGTGTGGTGCGTCGGCGAGTGCGACGTATTCGTACCGCTCATCGTGTGACAGGGCCTCTCACGGCTACTGCTTACCGCACAGCGAGACGACCTTCTGCTCTTCCTCCGAGAGGCTGGGGCCGGGGCTGGGAGTGGGTGCGGTCGTGGTCGGGGGCGTGGACTTCTCCGGTGCCGACGGTGAACCCGACGGGTTGGACGGGTTCGGCGTCGGTGTGGCCTTGGACGTGAAGGAGGCGGGAGTGGTTCCCGTGGTGCCCCCGGCCTCGCCTTCGCCGGTCTTGGAGTTGTTCTTGCTCTCGGCTTCGCGCCGCTGCGCTTCCTTCTTGCACGCGGAGGCCTGCACCGACAGTTCCTGGATCTTCGCCTGGGCGTTCTTCAGACCGCCCTCGGGGATGGTGGCCTCGACCTGCTTCTGCTGGTAGGGCGGCAGGTACTTCAGTTCGATCTCGGGGTGGTCCTTCTCGACCTTCGAGAGCGAGACCCAGGCCAGGTCCTGGCTGATGCCCCGGTACAGCGCGACGTGCTCGTCCTCGGCGCCGACGTAGTACTGCGTCTGCGTCCAGCGGTATCCGCCGTAGAGGCCGCCGCCGACGAGGGCCAGAGCGAGGACGCCGTAGAAGGATCTCTTCAGCCAGCGGCCCTTCTTGCGGGGCTTGGCGAAGTCGTCGTCGCCGTAGTCGAAACCGGAGGCGGGGATGTAGCCGGTGGTGTCGCCGGAGCCGGGCGGGCCGAACTCGCCGCCTCCGCCGCCCTGGCCGTGTCCGTGGCGGCCGAGTCCGGAGGCGCGGCCGGCGGGGGTCTGCATGATGCCGTTGTCGTGCAGCTGGTGCTGGTTCTCGGCGACGGCGCCGACGACGACGGGGGTGTCGGACAGCTGGCCGGCGAGGGTGTCGCCGGTGTCGAGGTCGAGGACGTCGGCGATGATGACGGTGATGTTGTCCGGGCCGCCGCCGCGCAGTGCCAGCTCGATCAGGTTCTGGACGGTCTCCTGGGGGCCCTGGTAGCTGGCGAGGGTGTCCTCCAGGGTCTGGTGGGACACCACGCCGGACAGGCCGTCGGAGCAGATGAGGTAGCGGTCGCCGGCGCGGACCTCACGGATGGACAGGTCCGGCTCGACGTGGTCGCCCGATCCGAGGGCGCGCATCAGCAGCGAGCGCTGCGGGTGCGTGGTCGCCTCCTCCTCGGTGATGCGGCCCTCGTCGACCAGGCGCTGCACCCACGTGTGGTCCTGGGTGATCTGCGTGAGGACGCCGTCGCGGAGCAGGTAGGCGCGGGAGTCGCCGACGTGGACCAGGCCGAGGCGCTGGCCCGTCCAGAGCAGGGCGGTCAGGGTGGTGCCCATGCCCTCCAGCTGGGGGTCGTCCTCGACCATCGAGCGCAGCTGGTCGTTGGCGCGCTGCACCGCGGTGCCGAGGGAGGTGAGGATGTCGGAGCCGGGGACGTCGTCGTCGAGGGCGACGATGGTGGAGATGGCCTCGGAGGAGGCGACCTCACCGGCCGCCGCGCCGCCCATGCCGTCGGCGATGGCGAGCAGGCGCGGGCCGGCGTATCCGGAGTCCTCGTTGCCCTCCCGGATCATGCCCTTGTGCGATCCGGCCGCGAAGCGCAGTGACAGACTCATGCGCACCTCGCCTGTCGGCTCCGGGTACAGCCGGTCGTGTCGAGCCACACTGCCCACCCTCCGGTCGGGAGCGCGCGGGGGGCCGGGGTGGGGCCCGCCACTGCGTGCTCGCTCCGCTCGCGCCTATCCATGATGTAGCACTACTTCCGCAGCTCGATGACGGTCTTGCCGATGCGGATCGGCGCGCCCAGCGCAATCGGTGTGGGAGTCGTCAGCCGGGACCGGTCCAGGTATGTGCCGTTGGTGGAGCCGAGGTCCTCGACGATCCACTGGCCGTCGCGGTCCGGGTAGATCCTGGCATGGCGGCTGGAGGCGTAGTCGTCGTCCAGCACGATCGTCGAGTCGTGCGCGCGGCCCAGGGTGATGGTCTGGCCCTGGAGCGCGACCGTGGTGCCGGTGAGGGTGCCCTCGGTCACGACCAGCTTGGTGGGGGCGTTACGGCCGCGCCGGCCGCCGGTGGCCTGCTGGCGCTGCTGCGGCGGCGCCTGGCGGGCGGCGGCGGCCTGCTGCTGCTGGCGGCCCGCCTCGCGGCGCGAGCCGCGCTGGGTGACACGCGTACCGAAGAGGTCGCTGCGGATGACCTGCACGGCCACGATCACGAACAGCCACAGTACGGCCAGGAAACCCAGCCGCATGACCGTGAGGGTCAGCTCTGACATTGCCCCCGCTTCACCCTTCGGCTTGCCGGTAAATGATGGTGGTGCTGCCCACGACGATCCGCGAGCCGTCGCGGAGCGTAGCGCGGGTGGTGTGCTGCCCGTCCACCACGATGCCGTTGGTGGATCCGAGATCCTGGATCGTCGAGGGCGTTCCGGTCCGGATCTCGCAGTGCCGGCGGGAGACGCCGGGGTCGTCGATCCGCACGTCGGCGTCGGTGCTGCGGCCCAGCACGAGTGTCGCGCGGGAGATCTGGTGGCGGGTGCCGTTGATCTCGATCCAGTGGCGGGTGCGTCCGCCGGAGGCGGGGGCGGCCGGGGGCCGCTGGCCGCTCGCGGCGGGCGGGTAGCCGTAGCCGCCGGGGCGGCCGCCGGGCGGCGGTGAGGCCGGCATGGG
>NZ_WWIC01000083.1:0-465 GCF_009872555.1 Streptomyces sp. SID5643 | reverse complement strand
CCTGCACCCCAACGAGGACGTCAACCTCGGCCAGTCGACCAACGACGTGTACCCGACCGCCGTCAAGATCGCGACGGTGTTCGCGGTGCGCGGGCTGCTCGACGCGATGTCCGTCCTGCAGGACACGTTCGCCCGCAAGGCCGTCGAGTTCCGTGACGTGCTCAAGATGGGCCGCACCCAGTTGCAGGACGCGGTGCCCATGACGCTGGGCCAGGAGTTCTCGGCCTATGCCGTCATGCTGGACGAGGACCGGTCCCGTCTTGCCGAGGCCGTCCAGTTGATCCATGAGATCAACCTGGGTGCGACCGCGATCGGTACGGGCCTGAATGCCCCTGCCGGGTACGCCGAGTCGGCCCGCCGTCATCTGGCGGTCATCACGGGGTTGCCGTTGGTGACGGCGGCCAATCTGGTGGAGGCGACGCAGGACTGCGGGGCGTTCGTGCAGATGTCCGGTGTGCTCAAGCG
>NZ_WWIC01000082.1:0-275 GCF_009872555.1 Streptomyces sp. SID5643 | reverse complement strand
GAGGTGGCGCCGGCGGAGCTGGACGCCGCCGTCGCCGAAGCCACGCAGTACGCGTTCGACCTCACGGCGGAAGTGCCCGTCCGGGCGTGGCTGTTCTCGGCGGGACCGGAAGAACACGTCCTGGTGCTGACGGTGCATCACATCGCCACCGACGGCTGGTCGAGAGGCCCGCTGGCACGGGATCTCTCGACGGCCTACGCGGCGCGGTGTGCGGGGCGGGCACCTGAGTGGGCGCCGCTGCCGGTGCAGTACGCGGACTACGCGCTGTGGCAGCG
>NZ_WWIC01000081.1:0-366 GCF_009872555.1 Streptomyces sp. SID5643 | reverse complement strand
TGGGACGGCCGGATCGCCGACCTGCAGAAGCAGGGTGTCCCGGTCGCCAGGCAGCTCAACGGCATGCGCCGGCAGTTCCAGGGCCTTGCCATCGCCAAGGACGCGGCCAACAAGGACAACGCCTACCAGCTGATGGACTTCTCGCTGCGGGCGGAGAGCCAGGCCGCCCTGGCGAAGGCGTTCCCGTCGAACCCGTCGTCGCCGGTGGCTTACGCGAAGCTCACCGAGGACGAGCGCAACGCGCTGGCGGGTGCGCCGAAGTACTACGACAAGGGTTTCGACACGGACATCGACTGGTGGCTGAAGAACGAGTCGGCCGTCACCAAGCGCTGGTTGGAGTGGGCTCGTGGCTGAATTCGGTATCGC